>NZ_CAJYDP010000012.1:0-96264 GCF_913757945.1 Methanoculleus sp. 10
GGGATTGAAACAGTCAGGAGCAGCGCCAGGTACACCTGCAGGAGAGTGTTGCAGCGGATTAGAAAACCCAATAGGGATTGAAACCGGATGGACGCGCTCCCCTCCGCCCCGATCCCGGGTTGCAGCGGATTAGAAAACCCAATAGGGATTGAAACTCGGGCCGCGAGAGTACATCCCGCACGATCGAGACTGGGTTGCAGCGGATTAGAAAACCCAATAGGGATTGAAACAAGAGAGGGGGTTCCCCCCTCACTTCGCGATCCCCGGCGTTGCAGCGGATTAGAAAACCCAATAGGGATTGAAACACGGGCCAGCATGCTCCCATGGCCGAGACCTTCATCCGTTGCAGCGGATTAGAAAACCCAATAGGGATTGAAACGATGCGGAAGATGTCAATGAGGTTGTTACGGCCCTCGAGTTACAGCGCATTAGAAAACCTGTGAATGGCGGTATAAATTTGTGCATTTCTGGCAGGATAAAAGTGTACACCCTAACCTCCTGCAACAGAGATCAGGCACATGGTGCTATCTATTCTCATGGTAATGGCTCCTTTCACCACTATGCACATCATTTTTCCCTTTATGCCCGGCTTGCTGAGGCATAATGCACCCACACAATTTTAGGTGCTGCAATTCATTTGGCCTTCCGATCCTAATGGGATTACAGGAACATTTCCAAAAAAAGGATTTGCCACAGAATTGATGTTAGTAATGCGCCTGGTTTCTCCGGGAAATTAGGATTATCACAGCCACCCCCTCGCGAAAAAGCCGCGCGAACCTGGTGAGCGCGACTGCCTGCAGGATACGGGTCTTATGCTCCCGACGGGCCTCATACCAAACCCATATATATTCAAAACCCTACCTTAAGGTTAGCCAGGATGCCCCGGCCGTCCGGGGCATCCCGGAAGATAAGGAGTGAATACGTATGGCAAGAATTGAACGAGGACCGTATCGCACGATATGGCAGGACTTCGACGACCTTATGGCCGAGATGGAGAACAGGTTCCAATCCATGCTCGGGGGAATCGGCGCACGGGGCGAAGAGATCAGGGGCCGGGTCGTCCCGGCGGCCCGCGACTTCCGCGTGGACGTCAGGGACCACGAAGACGAGGTGATCATCGTCGCCGATCTCCCCGGCGTCGAGAAAGAGAACGTCGCCGTCCGGCTCACCGATCCCCGGCACCTGGAGATCGCAAGCACCCGGGCGAGCGAGACCGAGGAGGAGGGCCGCGACTTCTTCATGCGGGAGCGCACCTACGGCCAGATGAGCCGCACGGTGCTGCTCCCCGCCGAAGTGACCGAGGAGAACGCCGCCGCTTCCTTCAAGAACGGCGTCCTCGAGGTCCGGCTGAAGAAAGCGCCGACCGAGATCGGAACCACAATCCCCATCGAGTAACCTTTTTTTGCGTCCGCCGGTCTCGACCGAACAATTCATGTCGGGCGAGCGTGACACTATCATGATGGATAAGAAGAGGGTCAAGGATTACATGACCTACGACGTCGTCACCGTCAACGCCCACGGGACGGTCCGCGACGTCATCGAGACCATAAAAAGAACGCGCCATGACGGGTTCCCGGTCGTGGAGAACTCAAAGGAAGTGGTCGGGTACATATCGGCGCGGGACCTCCTCTTCGCCCACCCCGCAACACCCATAGAGCAGGTGATGTCCCGCCACCTCATCGTCGCCGACCCCGACATGAGCGTGAACGACGCAGCCCGGGTCATCTTCCGGTCCGGCATCCAGAAACTCCCCGTCGTCGACGAGAACAACGAGCTCATCGGGATCATATCGAACGCCGACGTCATCCGGTCCCAGATCGAGCACGTCTCCCCGGAGAAGGTCTTCAAGTTCATCGAGACCCTGAAAAAACTCTACGGCGTCGAACCGACGCTGCGAAGGGGCCCGGTCCCGATCAACGACCTCCTCCCGACCCAATCAAAGATCTACGAGGACGAACTCGAAGGACGGATGTACGAGATCAAGAAGGGGCTCGCCGAACCCCTGATCGTCGTCCGGAGGCCGGGCCGCTGGATCCTGGTCGACGGCCACCACCGGGCGATCGCGGCAAAACGGCTCGGGATCACGAACCTCGACGCCTACATCATCGAGGTCCGGGAAAATATCGAGTTAGGCATGGAGCGGACGGCCCGGACCCTGAACCTCAACACCCTCGACGACATCAAGGTGCTCGATTACGCCCGCCATCCCCTCGTCGCGCTGACGCACCGGCTTGTGCGGCACGGTTAAGACCCTTCGGTCCGGGTATCGTAGTCCTCGTTCAAGACGTGTTCTTTCACGACCGTCCCCTCCGGAACGATCACCTCCGGCCAGATCCGGGTCCCGGAGTGGACGACCACACTGTTTTTCAGGACGACGTGCGGGCCGATGACCGTATCGTGCTCGATGTTGCACCCGCTGCCGATGAGCGTATCGTTGTCGATGATGCTCCCGCTGACGGTGCTGTCCCTGCCGACCACCACCCGGTTGTAGATGGACGACGAGAAGATCTTTGCGCTGTTCTTGATGATGCACCCTTCTCCGATGCTCGTATACGGCCCGATGACGACGTTCTCCTCGATGATCGTCCCGGCACCGATCGAGACCGGCCCGATCACCCGGGAGTTCGCCGCAACCGAGACGCAGCTCCCGATCTGCGCCGGGCCCATGATCCGGGCGCCCTTGATGTAGAGGTCGCCGGAGATGTTCGTGAACCCGATCTCCTGCAGTTTCCACCGCTCCGCTTCCCGGAGCGACCGGGGGCTCCCGACATCGGACCAGTTGCCCCGGGCAAGCCAGGCCTTCAGGACGTGCCCCTCCTCCATGAGTTTCGGGAAGAGGTTCCGGGCAAAGTCAAACTTCTCGCCCGCCGGGATATGGTCGAATATCCCCGGGTCGCAGACGTACATCCCGGTGCTCGCGAGGTTTGAGAAGATCTCGCCCGGACCCGGTTTCTCCTTGAACCGCTTGATCTGGTAGTTCGCGTCGATCTCGGCGATCCCGTACTCGGTGGGGTCGTCGATGCTGATGAGCCCGATGGTGGTGAGCGAGTCGTTTGCCAGGTGCTCGCGGTAGAACTCAAGCAGGTTCAGGCTCACCACGTGGTCGCCGCCGACGACGAGGAACGGCTGCTCTTCGAGGTACTTCTGGGCGTTCTTGACGCTCCCCGCCGTCCCGAGTTTCGTCTTCTCGTGGACGTAGGTGACGTTGACCCCAAAGAGCGACCCGTCCCCGAGCGCTTTCTCGATCGCGTCGCTCATGTAGCCGAGCGTGATGATCACGTCGTTGAACCCGAGGTTTGCGAGGTGTGAGACCAGGTGCTGGATCGAGGGTTTGTTGACGATCGGGATACAGGGCTTGGGGCGCCCGAATGTGAGGGGCCGGAGCCGTGTGCCCTCCCCTCCGCACATTATGCACACCTTCATGAGACTCCGTTGTCTGCGTATCGATTTAACCCTTGGGATGGCCTGGGGCAAGGGTTCCCGAACCTTTATCCTCCGTTGCAAAGAGAGTCTACAGGGATGACGGCGTTTGAATGCACGCTCTGCGGGAAGTGCTGCATGCACGCGGGCGGCGAGCTCATCGAGATCGAGAAGCGGCTCACGAGCCGGGACTTCCTCTGCCGGCAGAAGATCGTCGGCGGCACGTTCCGCGCCCGGGTCGAGGAGCGGTTCCTCGACGCGTTCAGGGACTCCTCCGGAAACGATGCGCACCCCTCCTGGTGCCCGTTCCTGCGCCCGCTCCCCGGGGAGCAAGGGAAGTACGTCTGCACCGTCCACGACAGCCGCCCCCTGGTCTGCCGGTCCTACATCTGCTGCACCATGCGGATCTTTGCCGGCGACGGGCGGGAGGCCGGGAAGGTGAAGGGGAGGAGGAGCCTTGTCACCGACGATGCCGCTCTGCGCCGGTGCTGGGAGGAGTCGGTTGCGCCGCTCGCGACCGACGACGATACCGCCTGGAAGAGTGAGGTCGCCGCGATACTCGGCCGTGCAGGCTACCGGGTCGAGGCCTATGAGTGAGGTCCGGCGCCTTGCGGTCGCCGGGGGCCGGGTGCAGTGCACCCCGTACGAGACCGTGCCCGTCGACCGGTGCGGGTTCTGCGTCCACTCCGCCCGCGTCGTGGTCAGAGGAAGAGAGATGCCGTCACCGGCGCGGGCCTACTGCAGCCGGTGCCGTGATGCACGCCCCATCGATATGGCGAAGGTCGAGGAGATCGTCTGCGACGACCTCTCCGGGGAGGGGTTCCGGAACATCGCGAATATCATCAGCTGACGGACTACTTCCGCCAGAACTCCCAGGGATGTTTCGTCTGGAACGGGACGCCCTTCGCCTCGTTGCTCCAGTCGGTCTCGATGGTGTGGTGGACCAGCCGGACCTCGTTCCTGAGCTCGGTGAGGACCGCTTTGACGTCCTCGATCTCGCGCAGGAGCCGGTTCAACTCTTCAAACGAGCGCTGCTGCCGTACGGGCGCCGTCCTGCCGTCCTTCTGGCAGGCAAGACCGGCCTCGATCAACTCCAGGATAGCCTCGTTCCGGTCGTACGCATGATCCCTGGCGAACTGATCGATCTGCTCCATCAGGTCGGGATCGAGCGCAAACGAACATCTCATCGCCATACTATCCATTCCTCCAGGTGATCCAGATAGGGTTTCCCTGCTGATTATAGTGCCTGACACAACCGGGCCGGGGAAGCGCACCGCCTGCCGGTCGCCTCACGGCCCGGGCGGGGGACGAAGGCACCCGTCTCCCATCCGGTAAAAAAACTACCCGGGTTCTCCGTGGAGAACCGTCCCGGGTCAACTGATATTTTCCATATTGTATCCTTTCTGGGCGAGCAGGTCCTTCACCCGCTCGCGATGATTGCCCTGCAGCTCGATCGAGGAGTCCTTGACCGTGCCGCCGCAGGCCAGTTTAGCTTTCAGGAACTTTGAGAGGTCTTCGAGATCGATGTCGTACGGATCGAGCCCTTCGATGACCGTGACCTCTTTCCCGTACCGCCGTCTGTTTATCTTTACGCTGATTCTCTGCTGTTCCTTTGCAACTTCTTCACAGATACATAATTCCTTTGGCAGTCCGCAGGTCGGACATATCCCACCGTTCATTGCATGTACCTTTCAGCTCTCGTTATATATTACTTGGCATGGTCATTCGTTGACGATGCAGACGTCGCACCCTCGCGAGAGCACCTGGTCCGGCCGGCTCCGGTAGCGGTAGACGGTGATGCCCTTGCACCCGAGATCACGGGCGAGGGAGAAGACGCGGGCGACATCACCGGGGGTTGCGGTCTCCTTGAGGTTCACCGTCTTTGAGACGGCGTTGTCCACGTGCTCCTGGAACACGGCCTGCATCCGCACGTGGTGCTCCGGCGCTATCTCGACGGCGGTCTTGAAGAGGTCCCGGGTATGCTCCGCGAGCGGGAGGCCTTCGATGGTCCCGTGCCGGCGGACATGCTCCGCGACGTCCATCCCGCCGGCGGTCGCGGGCAGGAGTTCCCGGACGAGATCGCTCACGATCTCGACCCGCTGCCCGTCGATCACCCGGGCATAGGCAAACGAGAAGACCGGTTCGATGCCGCTCGTCGTAGAGGCGATGAGGTGGAGGGATCCCGTGGGGGCGATGGTCGTGACGGTGGCGTTGCGCATATCGCCGGTGTAGACGGACCCCCCGATCGCCGGGAACGAGCCCTTCCGTGCCCCGAGTTCCTCCGACCGCTCCCGGGCCACAGCCTCGATCCCCCCCATCAGCGTCCCGGCAAACCGGAGCGCCTCCTCCGACTCGTAGGGTATCCCGAGGCGTATGAGTGCCTCAGCAAACCCCATGACCCCGAGGCCGATCTTCCGGGTAGCAAGGGTTTTGTCCCGGATCTCAGGGAGAGGGAACCGGTTGACGTCGATGACCGCATCGAGGAAGTCGATGCCGCACCGGACGACCGTGGTGAGCAGGTCTTCGTCGATGTCGCGGTTCCTGACGCACCGGGCGAGGTTGACGCTTCCAAGGTTGCAGCTCTCGTAGGGGTAGAGCGGCTGCTCGCCGCAGGGGTTGGTCGCCTCGATGGGCCCGAGGTGGGGGGTGGTGCTGTGCCGGTTGATCTCGTCGAGGAAGAGCACACCCGGTTCGCCGGAGGCCCAGGCCGACGCGGCGATGAGGTGCCAGAGCGACCCCGGATCGATGCTCCGCGTGACGCTGCCGTCGCGGGGGTTGACGAGGTCGTAATCCTTCCCCGTCGCGAGGCACCGGAGGAACCGCTCGTCGACACCGACCGAGATGTTGAAATTCCGGAGACCTCCGGCCTGTTTTGCGGTGACGAACTCCTCGATGTCGGGGTGGGAGGCCGCGAGCACGCCCATGTTCGCTCCCCGCCGCCGGCCGCCCTGCCTGACCGCCCCGGTTGCGGCATCAAAGACCCGCATGAACGAGACGGGCCCGCTTGCGGCGCCCACGGTCCCGTTGACGACGTCGCCGCGCGGCCGCAGAAGGGAGAACGAGAACCCGGTCCCTCCCCCGGACCGGTGGATGAGCGCCATATGGGTGAGGCTCGTGAATATTCCTTCGAGGGTGTCTTCGATGGGGAGGACGAAACAGGCCGAGAGCTGCCCGGCGGGGGTGCCGGCGTTCATCAGGGTCGGGGAGTTCGGGAGGAAGAGGAGCCGGGAGAGGAGCGAGAAGAACTCGCGGGACGTTTCCGGGCCGCCGACGGCCCCGGCGACCCGGGTAAAGAGGGCGTCCGGCGTCTCGCCGGGGAGGAGGTAGCGGCTGTTGAGGAGGAGGCGGGCTTGCGGGGAGAGCTCCATACCGGGAGTCATGGACCCCCGCCCTTAATAACCCGTCGTGCCCAACCCTCCTGCCGGCAATGTCTCTCATCGTCCTTGGAACAGCATCCCACGTGGGAAAGAGCATGACGGTGGCGGCGCTCTGCCGTGCCCTCTACCGCCGCGGGATCCCGGTCGCGCCGTTCAAGTCCCAGAACATGAGCCTCAACTCCTACGTCACGGCCGACGGGAGCGAGATCGGGATCGCTCAGGCCGTCCAGGCCTTCGCTGCCGGGATCGAGCCCGAGGCCGATATGAACCCGGTCCTCCTCAAACCGAAGGGGGACCGGACCTCACAGGTGGTGCTGCTCGGGCGGCCGTATAAGGATGTGCAGATACAGGACTACTACGCGGAGACCGATATGCTCCTTGCGGAAGCCGTCTCGGCGTTTGAGCGGTTGCAGCGGCGCTTTGGGCACGTGGTGGTGGAAGGGGCCGGGGGAGCGGCGGAGGTGAACCTCTACGACCGCGATATCGCAAACATCAGGCTCGCCCGGAGCCTCCGCCTCCCGATCGTCCTTGTCGCCGACATCGAGCGGGGCGGGGTCTTTGCACAGGTCTACGGGACGCTCGCCCTCCTCCCGGAGGACATCCGGCCCCTCGTCGCCGGGGTCATCGTCAACAAGTTCCGGGGCGACGCCGGGCTCTTCACGTCGGGGGTTGCGAAACTCGAGGAGCTCACGGGAGTCCCGGTGCTCGGGGTGGTCCCTTACGCGGATATCCCCCTCCCGAGCGAGGACTCGCTCTCGCTTGCCGACAAGCGCGGGCAGGCGGCCGAAAGACCGATACGGATCGCCGTCGTCCGCCTCCCCCGGATAGCGAACTTCACCGACTTCGAACTCCTCGAGCGCTACGCGGCGGTGGACTACGTCCCGCCGGGAAGACCGCTTTCCGGCTACGACTGCATCATCCTCCCCGGGACGAAGAACACCGTGGAGGACCTCGCCGTGCTCAGCCGTGCCGGGACGGGGGAGGACCTCCGGCTCGCCCGGGAGCGGGGGGTCCCGGTCATCGGGATCTGCGGGGGCTACCAGATGCTCGGGAGCCGGATCGTCGATGCCGGTATCGAGTCGGGGACCCCCGGCGAGCACCCGGGCTTCGGTCTCCTCGACGTCGCCACCGCCTTCTCCGGCTACCGGAAGACGACGGTGCAGGTCCGGCGGCGGGCGACCGGCCCCGGCCCCATCCTCTCGCAGATGGGGGAGGTGGACGGCTACGAGATCCACATGGGCGAGACGGAGCGGGGGAGCACTCCCGAGGCGTTTGCCGGCGAGGGAGCCGCGACCCCGGACGGCCTGGTCTTCGGGACCTACCTGCACGGCCTCTTCCGGAACCCGGGCGCCGTAAACGCCCTCCTCGCCTACCTCTCGGAGCGCCGGGGGGTGCCGTTTGCGCCGGTGACGGACGCAGGCGATGCCGCGGCCTACGATGCCCTGGCCCGGCACTTCGAGGAGCACGTGGATATGGATGCGATCATGGCGTGGTTTGGGGATGGCGCGGGGACGGGGCCCCGGTCCGCGCGTGGCCGCGAAGGCCGCAGGTAGGGGTTGTTGCGGCGCCGGCGCGAGGGATAACCGGTGCGGATAGCAGTACAGGCCCGCACGAAGCCACCAGGACGAAAGATCGGCTCAACCGGGGTTTTCCCGTGCTCCGTCACTCGCGCCTGACGGTGCCCGGACTCCGCTCCCTCTCACGCTCCGGTTCTTAGCACCATCGCGTTCTCCAGAGCATCGAAAAAAAGATCAGTCCCGGCCCTTTCAGATGAAGAACCGGAACGCTATCCAGGCGATCAGGACCATGATCGCGGCGTACTTCAGCCCTGCAAGGACCCGGCCTTCGCCCATGATGCCCGCCGCCAGCCCCGAGAAGAACCCCTGGATCAGCGCCGAGTGGCAGAAGAGCCGGTTGTAGAGGAAGAGGTCCACGGTGCCCATGAACGTCTGGCTCGAACCGGATGCCGCGACCGCCTCGCCCGCCTCCGCCATCGTGGTGAGGAAGGTGCTCGAGAGCACCCCGATGACGAAGAGGAAGACGAAGAACGACATGACGATGATGATCATGTAGATCATCATGCCGTTCCTCCGCTCCGACTTCAGGTTGAAGAACTCGTAGGCGTCGTGCGCCGCCGCCCGCAACACCTCGCTCACGTCGCCGCCCGCAGAACTCGCGTGGGCGATCAGGTCCACGCTCCGCTCGGCAAGCGGGGTGTTCACGGCCTTCCCGAACCGGCGGATGGCCTCCACGAACGGGACACCCCAGGACATCTCGGTGTCGAGCTTGCGGATGTGCGGCGTCAGCGCCCCGTACTCGCCCTCCGAGACGATATGGATGGCGTGCGGGAGTGTCATACCCGAGTCGTTCATCCCGGCCACGTCCCGGAAGAAGTTCGGGAGCGATGCCTCGATGCTCGATACCCGGAGCGCCTCCTTAAGGTCGAGGGCCGCAAGCGGAACGATGGCGATGAGGAGCGCAAAGACGAAGACGTCGTCGATCATCGTCGTCGTGAAGAGGACGCCGAAACCGTACGACATCACCAGGCTCGCGAACCCGCCGATGAGGAGGAGAAGCGCAACCGGGACGGATATGAAGAGGACGGTGAAGGGCTCCTCCATCATCACCCGGAGCGGGTGCTTGACGAACCGGTAGAACCCTTCCTGGTACTTCCGCCAGTTCTCGATCCGCGAAAAGATCTCCCGCTCCTGCTCCTCGAACGGGTCGTGCGCCGGAATCTCCTCCGCCGCGACGCCGCCCCCGGATCGGTTCCTGTTGAGAAAATCGTCAAAGATCTCTTTGAATCCCATATCACACCTCCGGGGTCATGGAGCTGATCAGAATGACGAACATGATGCTCCCGAACGGGACGATCAGGTAGATGATGATGTAGAGGAAGAACGGGTTTGCGTCGCCCGAGAGGATCGTCATCACCGACTGCAGGATGATCAGAAAGAGCATGCCGGCAACCATCGCGGTGACGTACGACTCCGCGATCAGGCCGAGCGTCTCAAGGAACGTCTTCTGCTGCTGGTTGTTCTCGAGCGTATACTGGTGGGCCTTGGCACGGAAGTACTCCGTAAGGTTGCTCCCGCTCGATATGCTTGCGACCGCCCCCTGCAGGAACTCCCGCATCCGCTCGCTCGGCGTCGCCTGCGAGACCGTCCTGAGGGCGTCAAGGAGATCCTTCCCGAAGAAATCCGTCTCCCGGGAGACGTAGCGCGCTTCAACAGCACTCTCGCCGTAGATCTTGCTCTGGCCGAGCAGCCGGAAGACCTCGTCGGGGGTGATCCCGGCTGAAGACATCGCGGTGACGTAGTTGATGGCATAGGGCAGGGTGGCGTCGATGTTCCGGCGGCGCTCGCCGGCCCGTATGCCGGGGTAGAGGAGGAAGATCAGGTAGGTTATCCCCCCGAAGACCAGGAGCGAGAGGAGCGTGATGATGACGGTGCCAAGCAGGAGTTTGTAGTCGTTTAACGCGTAGAAGATCTCCGGGACCGCGCCGTGGTAGGAGATCATCTCGGGGACCCGCAGAACGTAGGCCAGCAGCCCGATGAACACCGCGGCGACCAGCCCCACGGCGATCGAGGAGACGTAAGCGGTCGCAAGGTAGGCCTCAAACGGCGTATTCATCCGGGCTCCCGTCAGGTCGTTTCTCAGGCTGACAAAGTCCCCCCGCTTCTCCTTCAGGTCCCGGCCGATCAGGTTGAAACAGAACCGTTGATACCCGTTCATGCCGAGGCCCCCTCCCCGTAGAGGTCGGTGCGCACCCGCTGGATGACCGACTCCGGGTCCCGGAAGTAGGAGACCAGGATCTTGCTCACGTCACGGAAGTGGCGGATCTTCTTGATGCGCATCCATTCGAGCACCTCCTGCCGCCGTTTCAGCTCTTCGCGCATCCGCTCCTCGCTCCAGCCCCGGTCCTCCATGATCTGTTCGAGGATGTAGGACTTGCCGGAGTAACGGATCTCGTCGGTCGCCGGGTGCCACCGGAAGACCTCGTTCGTGATCAGCTCGTTCGTCCGCGGGTCGATATCCAGGATCTCGATGAGCTGTTTGTTGCGCCGGATCCGCTGGCCGCCCACCCGGGCCTGCACCTGGATGGACATCAGGGAGAGCGCCGAGAGCATGTTCCTCGGCACGTTGATGGGCGGGTTTTCCAGGCGGTGGACGGCGCTCGCCACCGAGTCGGCGTGCATCGTCGCGTAGGTGACGTGTCCGGTGCTCATCGCCTGGAAGAGGGTCAACGCCTCGCGGCCGCGGACCTCGCCGACCAGGATGTACTCGGGGCGCTGCCGGAGGGCGGCACGCAGGAGTTCATACATATCGATCTCGCCCCGCCCGTCCTGCGAGAACGAGTCGCGGGTGATGCTCGGGATCCAGTTCGGGTGGGGGAGTTTCAGCTCGCGGGTATCCTCAAGCGTCACGATCTTTGCAAGCGGCGGGATGAAGAGCGATATGGCGTTCAACGTCGTCGTCTTCCCCGATGCCGTCCCGCCGGCGAAGATGCAGGACTTGGCGTTCTCGACCGCAAGCCAGAGGAAGGCGATGCCGAGCGGCGAGAAGGTGTGCCACTCGATGAGATCCGTCGGCGTGATCGGCTCCTCGCGGAACTTGCGGATCGTGAACGTCGAGCCGTGGGCGGTCACCTCTGCCCCGAGCGTCATCTGGATACGCGACCCGTCGCTCATCGTGGCATCCAGCATCGGTTCGGCGATCGATATGTATTTCCCGGCCCGCTGCGCGAGTTTCGTGACGAATGAATCGAGTTCCCCGGCGTCCCGGTAGATCAGGCTTGTCTTCATCGATTCATACGTCGTGTGGTAGACGAAGATCGGGCTGTTCACGCCGTCGCAGGATATATCCTCGATGTACTTGTCGTGCATCACCGGGTCGATCAGACCGTCGCCGAGGAACTCCTTCTCCACGTAATAGAGGATCTTCTCCCGCCCGGACGGGAGAAGGCGGATCCCGTAGTCGGCGATGATCGTGTTTGCCGATTCCCGGAGCGCCTTCCTCGCCGCATCGCGGGTGAGGTCGCGGGTGGTGATGTTGAGCGTCTCAAAGAGGCGCTCCTTGATCTCCGAGAGAAGTTCCTGCTCCCCGGGCGTGAGCGCGGGCTCGAGGACGTGGTAGGTATACTCGTGGGTTGTGCCGTCGTAGGTCACCCGGACGTAGGCATACGGTTCGTTCACCGGGTAGAGCTCGATCTCCTCCAGTCCCGGTGTCGACCGCATCGAGAGATCGACAAGCGGCCCGTGGAGCGCGGGGTTGTACTCCTCGATCACCTCCCCGACGGTCGGGTGGAACTTTTTGAGGAACCCGAACCGGGACTGCGTCTCCGCTTCTGCCGGGGCCGCGACCTCTGCCGCGGCAAGCGCGGTGGAGGTGAAAGCCCTGGCAAAGAGGTCGTCGAACTCCGACACGACCCGGGCGTTGTCGACGAAGTCGAACTGGTGCTCGCTGCGGTTGATGTTCAACTCCTCGACCGCGAACGTTGCGCTCTTCGGGAGGATCAGGTCTGCCAGGTTCCCGAGCTCCTCGACCGAGACCACGCCGGCATCCATCTCTTCGTCCGGTTCGGGTTCATCGGGGCCGGATGCGCCGGCCTCCTTCCACCCCTTCACCCGGTTGAGGAGACCGAAGGATTCGTGGCGCCCCGGCGGCGGGGCCGGCACTGCAGGCTCCGCCCCGATCTCCTCCTCCGCCGCCGGCGGGGAGGATGTTGCCTCTGTGACCTCTTCTCCCGTTCTGCGCCGCTCGATCCGGTCAAGGAGCGCCCTGATTGGGTCCTCTCCGCCGGCTGCGCGCTGGTCCCCGGTATGCCCGGACCGGGCCACCGAGTCGATGAGCGAACGGATGCCCGCTCTCTTTGGCGCCGGCAAGGGCGGGGAGACCGGTACCTCGTCCGTCTCACCGGGGTCCGGCCCGGCGGTGTCCGGGACAGTCTCGTCCTGGATCTCCTCTTCACCGGACCGCATCGCCGGAGCGGAACCCTGCGGCTCCGCCAGGGTATCCCCGTTGTCGGAACCCGGGTCTCCGGATTGTGTAAGAAGATTCCTGACCGCTGTTATCAATTCACGCTCTTCATCCTCATTTGCTCGCATCCTCTGTGCCCCCAATATCAACGCATGTTTCTACCTGAGGTTCATGGAACTCGATGATGCACCGTGTCCGCTCTCCGGTTCGGTCCGAGACCACGCACATATAGCGCCCGTTCAGCAGCCGGAAACAGACTCTCCCCCCGGAGTCCGTCACATCGCTCGTGATGACAAGTTTTCCCTTCCGGATCGAGACGTGAGCCCCGGCGAGGGGTGCGCGGCTGTCCTGCACGGTCAGGCAGAGCACCCCCACCCGTTGCCGGTTAGGGGTGCCGATCGTCGGGATCTCAAGGCGGCCGTTCTTCTTTAAGTGGCTCTTCTCAAAGATCCTGCACCGCGCCACCAGCGCGTCGGCGATCGGCGGCGCCACCCGGTGGAGTTCGAACTCCTCCCTTCCGGTCAGGTGCAGGATCGCCGTATCGCCAAAGAGCGTCCCCTTCTCGTCGACAAAAATGGCACCGTCCGGTTCGCCCCCAAGGAGAACCAGGAAGAACGCGTGCGTCTGCTCTTTTGATGCCCCTATTCCGGTCAGGGAATGAACGGTACTGTAGTGCAGCAACTCGTCAAGAGTAAAACATCCCTCATACGCCGATTGCAGAAGGATCTCATCCATCAGGCCGTTTATATCCATGCACATCTTCAGGTGTGATATTCAGTGATTTTTATGCCGGAAAGGGGATTTTACCCCCCCTGCCACAATATACCACATCACTATGCTATTATTAATACCTTGTGATGACCCGATCCTGATTCCGGCAGACGTCCAGGTGAAAGTGGCCGATCAGGAAACCCCAAAGAGCCTGTTTGCGGGCGAGAACTTCGAGAGCACCCCCGGGTTTTGGGGAGAACCGCGGCCAGAAGGGTGGGGTGCCCGGAGCCGCCCGGGCCCGGGGCGGCCGTACAGGGTCTTACCGCCGCTCCGGCGGGTCCGCCCGGCAGAGAGAATCGCCAGAAATAAGAGATGAAAGGTGGATAACGTACCTGCCCATGACTCTTCCGCCCGTGGCATCCGTCCCGCTCATGATTGCAGCGGCCGCGATCGGCGTCACGCTCATGTACGCGTCGGTCCTTGACGCAAAAGAGCGGCGGGTGCCCCACAGGACCTGGCGCCCTGCGCTCATCATCGCGGTCCCGGCGGCCGCCTGGATATACGGGCTCGCCATCCTTGCAGACTGGCGGATAGCCGCAGGATATCTTGTTCTCGTCGCGGTCTTCTGTGGGTTCTTCTACCTCTTCCAGGCCGCGAACCTCTTTGGGGGTGCGGATGCGTATGCCCTCATCATCATCACCGCGTGCATCCCGTTCTTCCCGGTGGAGCCGTACTTCGGCACCCCGCTGTTAGGGTTCTTTCCGTTCACAGTGCTGACGAACGCCGTGCTCATCAACATCGCCGCACCCGTTGCAATACTCGCAAAGAACCTCTTCGAGGGGAACCGGGCCCCGCTGCCCTGCCTCTTTCTCGGCTTTCCCGTCGACGGGAAGACGATCCAGAACGAGTTCGGCTTTGTCATGGAAGATATCGAGGAAGAGGACGGAAGAATGGTCAGGCGGTTCGTCGGGTTTACCGGGTCGCTTGGGCGCATGGTGCGGGGAGAGCGACGCATCTACACAAAAGACCTCAGGCTGCATCCAAAAGACTACGAACGAGAGCTCGCCCTCTACCGGAAGGCCGGCAGGGTCTGGATATCCTACGGCATTCCGTTCATCATACCGATCACGGCGGGATTCCTGACAGCATTATTCATTGGAGATATCCTCTTTGTTATCATGACGACCTTTGCAGGAATGTGAATCAATATGGAGATACAATTCAACGACGATGGATTGGTGCCTGTCATCGTGCAGGAGAAACGGACCCGCGAGGTCCTGATGCTCGCCTACGCAAACGCTACAGCACTGGAACTCACCCGGACCACCGGGTATGCACATTACTACAGCCGGAGCCGGCGGAAACTCTGGAAGAAAGGGGAGGAGAGCGGACACGTCCAGCGGGTCTGCCGCATACTCGTCGACTGCGACGCAGACGCAGTCCTCTACGAGGTGGAACAGGCCGGTGCTGCCTGCCATACCGGCCACGCCTCGTGTTTTTACCGGACGGCGGATGGTGAGGAGATCGCCGGAATCGTCTTCGATCCGGAGAAGGTATACGCTAATAAGGGTGAATGACCTCATTACTATGGTGATTTTTTATGAAAATTGTACCCGATACCAGCGTCGTGATAGATGGGCGCATAACATCGCTGATAAAAACAGGAGAATATAAAGGCGCAACAATAATCATACCGGAAGCCGTCGTCGCCGAACTGGAAGCGCAGGCGAACCAGGGGCGGGAGATAGGGTTTTCCGGCCTGACCGAACTCCAGGAACTCTTCAGGATGTCGGCGGATACCATCATCGAGCTCCAGTTTTCCGGAGATCGCCCGAGCCTCGACCAGGTGAAACTCTCAAGCGGCGGCGAGATCGACGCCCTGATCCGGAACGTCGCGATCGCGCACGGCGCCCGGTTCATCACGAGCGACCTCGTGCAGGCCGAGGTGGCAAAGGCGAAAGGGCTCGACGTCGTCTACTTACGGCCGCAGATAGGCGATTTCTCGCCGCTCTCGATCGACCAGTTCTTCGACGAGGAGACGGTCGCGGTCACCTTAAAAGAGCGAGCGTTGCCGGTTGCAAAGATAGGAAAACTCCGCGACGTCAGGCTCGTCACCCTCCGCGATACGCCGATGAACGAGTACGAGCTCCGGTCGATGGCGCAGGAACTCCTTGAGAGGGCAAAACGCGACCCGGACGGGTTCATCGAACTTGAGAAGCGGGGGATCACGGTCGTCCAGATCGGGTCGCTCCGGATATCGATCGCCCGGCGGCCGTTCTCGGACGGGATGGAGATCACGGTGGTGCGGCCGCTTGTGGACCTCTCGCTCGACGATTACGACATGGCGCCGGAGATCAAGCAGCGGATCCTCGGGAACCGCCGCGGCGTCCTGATTGCCGGCCCCCCGGGCGCGGGGAAGACCACGCTCGCCCAGAGCCTCGCGACGTTCCTTGCCGACCACGACTTCATCGTGAAGACGATGGAGGCGCCGCGGGACCTGCAGGTGCCCGACCACATCACCCAGTACACGGCGCTTGAGGGGAGCATGGCAAACACCGCCGAAGCCCTCCTGCTCGTCCGGCCCGACTACGTGATCTTTGATGAGATCCGGAAGAACGAGGACTTCAGCGTCTACGCCGACATGCGCCTCGCCGGGATGGGCATGGTCGGTGTGGTGCACGCCATGGAGGTGCACGACTGCCTCCAGCGGTTCTGCGACCGCGTGGACTACAGCATCCTGCCGCAGATCATCAACACCATCATCTTCGTCGTCCAGGGCGCGATCACGAAGATCTACGACCTCGAACTGACGATCAAGGCCCCCGAGGGCATGCCCGGCGAGACGCACGTCCGCCCGGTGATCGTCGTCCGCGACCACGCCCGGCGGGAGCCCGAGATCGAGATCTTCCGCTACGAGGGCGAGACCCTGGTGATGCCGCTCCTCCGGGGCGCCGCGGAGCCGCCGGTCGCCGCCCCCCCGGCGCCGGTCGCCGCCGCAGCCGCCGCAGCAGCAGCACCCGGGCCCGCGGAGAACGTCTCCTGGAAGGTTGCGGAAAAGGAGGTCCAGCGGGAGATCGGGCGGTACACGAGCGGCCCGGTCGAGGTCCGGATCATCAGCGACAACAAAGCCGTCGTCTACATCGAGGACAAGGACGTCCCGGCGGCGATCGGGAAAGGCGGCAAGAACGTCTCGGCGATCGTGAACAAACTCGGTATCGGGATCGACATCCGGCCGCGGAGCGAGCTTGAGGCGAAGAAGCCCGTCGAAGAGGAGATGCAGCTTGCCGGCGGCATCAGGATCCGCATCGACAAGAAACAGCTGACCATCATCTCCCCGGAGAACAAGGGCAAGATCGTCGACGTCTTTGCCGGGAAGGAGTACCTCTTCACGGCGACGGTGAACGAGGAGGGGGACATCCTCCTTGCGAAGAACAGCACGATCGCCCAGGAGATGATCAAACGCTACAACGAGGGGGAGACGATCCGGCTGCGGCCGGTATGAGGGGGGGCGAGATGACGAATGATCCAGACTTTGGAGGCATAGTGTGAGCGGACTGGATATGCGAAGCAATGAGCGGGAGTGCATCGCCCGGTGGGAACACGCGTTCGAGGCCGACCCGGCGATAGAGAAGGAGAAGTACTACCTGACCGTGGCCTACCCGTACCCGAGCGGGGCGATGCACGTCGGGCACGGGAGGACCTACATCGTCCCGGACGTCCTCGCCCGGTACCAGCGAATGAAGGGGAGACAGGTCCTCTTCCCGATGGCGTTCCACGTCACCGGCACCCCGGTCATCGGGATCTCAAAGAGGATTGCAAACGGTGACGGGAAGACGATCGGGCTCTACCGCGACCTCTACCGGGTGCCGCAGGACATCCTTGATAGGTTCATCAACCCGATGGAGATCGTCCGCTACTTCTCGGAGGAGTACCGGCGGGTGATGCAGAAGTCCGGGCTCTCGATCGACTGGCGGCGCCGGTTCATCACCGTCGACCCCCCGTACAGCAGGTTCATCGAGTGGCAATACGCGCACCTGCACGAGGAGGGGCACGTCGTCAGGGGAGCCCACCCGGTCAAGTACTGTCCCCAGTGCGAGAACCCGGTCGGCGACCACGACCTCCTCGAGGGCGACAAGGCCGAGATCATCCGGTTCACCCTGGTGGTCTTCCGGTGGGGCGATGCCCGGATCCCGTGCGCGACCCTCCGGCCTGAGACGATCTACGGTGTGACGAACCTCTGGGTGAACCCGGCCGCCACCTACGTGCGGGCGATGATCGACGGCAAGGAATGGATCGTAAGCCCGGAAGCGGCAGCGAAACTCGCCCTGCAGGACCACGAGGTCCTGGTGACGGAAAAGATCCCGGGAACTGTGCTCATCGACCAGACGGTTGCTCACCCGCTCTCCGGCGACGTCCCCGTCCTCCCGGCAACGTTTGTGGACCCGGATATGGGGACCGGGATCGTCATGAGCGTCCCCGCCCACGCACCCTTCGATTACATCGCGCTCCGCGACCTGCAAGAGCAGGGGAAGTACACGTCCATCGAACCTGTCCCGCTCATAGCCGTCGAGGGCTACGGCGAGATCCCGGCAAAGGACGCGGTCGAGCGGGCGGGCATCCACGACCAGAACGACCCTGGGATGGAGGCGCTCACCCAGGAGATCTACAGCGCGGAGTTCTCCCGCGGGAAGGTCTTTGAGAAGTACGGCGGGAGATCGGTGCGGGAGGCCCGCGACGACGTGGCGGCCCTGATGGTGGAGCGCTACGACTCGGTCCCGATGTACGACTTCGACAACCGCCTGGTGATCTGCCGGTGCGGCGGCAGGGTCTTTGTGAAGATCCTCCACGACCAGTGGTTCCTGGAGTACAGCGACCCGTGCTGGAAGGAGCAGGTCAAGACGCAGCTCGAGGAGATGGCGCTCGTCCCCCCCGAGGTCAGGGCCGAGTTCGTCCGGACGGTCGACTGGCTGAAGGACTGGGCCTGCACCCGGCGGGTGGGGCTCGGCACGAAACTTCCCTGGGACCCGACCTGGATCATCGAACCGCTCTCGGATTCGACGGTCTACATGGCCTACTACACGATCGCCCACCACTTAAAGGCCATCCCGCCGGAGAAACTGACGCCTGCGGTCTTTGATTACATCTTCTTCGGGGAGGGGTCGCCCTCCACCGTCGACAGGGAGACCCTTGATGCGATCCGGAGCGAGTTCCTCTACTGGTATCCCTACGACTACCGGTTCTCGGCAAAGGACCTCATATCGAACCACCTCACGTTCCAGCTCTTCCACCACCGGGCCATCTTCCCGCCGGAGCTGCAGCCCCGGGGCATGGTGGTCTTCGGGATGGGCCTCCTGAACGGGGCGAAGATGTCCTCGAGCAAGGGGAACGTCTACCTGCTTGAGGATGCCCTCGAGGAGTTCGGCGCCGATACCGTCAGGATGTTCCTCGTCGGGAGCGCCGAGCCCTGGCAGGACTTCGACTGGAGGAACGAACTCGTCTCGTCGACCAGAAAACAGATCGAGAGGTTCTGGAACACGGTCAGCGAGGCAAAGCAGGCGGAAGGGGCCACGCCCATCGACGCCTGGCTCGAGAGCAGGCTCCAGCGCCGCATCGAGGGCGCCACTGCGGCGCTCGAATCGTTCCAGACCCGGCAGGCGCTCCAGGAGGCGTTCTTCGGCGTGGAGGCCGACCTGAAGTGGTACCGCCGCCGCCTGCCCGAGGGTGCCGGCGGCGGGGCGGTGCTGCAGGACCTCTGCCGCACATGGGTGCGCCTCCTTGCCCCCTTCATCCCCTTCACCTGCGAGGCGCTCTGGAGCGACCTCGGCGAGAGCGGCATGGTCTCCTTCGCCCCCTGGCCGGAGGTGGACGAGAGCCGGATCGACCCGGGAGTCGAACTCGCCGAGGAGCTCCTCGCGCGGACGGTCGAGGATATCGAGTCGATCCTGAAACTCATCCCGATGGAGGCGAAGTCCATCAGCCTCTTCGTCGCCCCGGCGTGGAAGCACGAGGCGTTCCGGATCATCGCCGCCTCGGCGGACAAGACGAGGGTGGTGCGGGAGATCATGCAGAACGAGGGTATGCGGAGACGCGGCCGGGAGGCGACGGACGCGACGAAGCAGATCACGAAACTCGTCCTGAAACTGCCGCCCGATATCGTGAAGCAGCTCGCGGCGTCGCCACTCGACGAGCAGGCGGTCCTCGAGGGCGCCCGGTCGTTCCTGGAGCACGAGTTCGGCGTGCCGGTGACGGTCAAAGACGCCGGGGAGAGCACCCACCCGAAGGCGGCGGCGGCCCTGCCGTTCAAGCCGGCGATCATGATCGAGTGAGTTACTCTTCTTTTTTTGAAGCACAGGCTCCGGGGCAGCGTGAGAAATCCCCGGGCCCCTTCGCATCTTTGCGCAAGACCCGGTCGACTCGCAATCGCACACCCCTCGCGTGACCCGGGCGTCCCCGGACCCGCACGTATCCCGGGTGCCTGAAAAAGAGAGCCTGTTTTGGGGCCCGGGGATAAGAGATGCCGGGCCAGAGAGAGCAATCCGGTTAACCCGTTATCTTCTGGGTTTTCTTCGCCCGCTCTTTTGCGGTATACCCGGTCACCTGCTGGAGGTAGTTGCGGAACCGGCGGTTGGTGTCGATGATCGCGTCGTCGTCGGCGTTCCTGTCCGCCTCGGTATCGATGATCAGCGTCTTGCCTTTTTCGCCGGACCAGACCTCAAGGCGCCGGAGCGCCCCGTAGGTGACGATATAGTGGCCGTCGCCCGAGACCTCGGGCTCGAGCCCGAACTGGTCCCGGAGGCCCTGAACCATGGATTCTGCAAGATCTTTCGTGTATCCACGCTTGATCTGGTATTCCTGCATAATATTTTTAAGGGACAGCCAGCTATGTTAAACTAATCCGGAAGTGAGTGATTGATCCCATGGACGATATAAAGGTCGTATCGAAGGCGCTTGCCGGCGCCGACAAGACAGTGCTGATCGGGTTCCCCGGCAGCGGACTCGTCGGGAGTATTGCCCTGCAGTACCTCGTCGAGCAGATGGACTTCGAGCAGATCGGGGCGATCACGAGCAAGTATTTTCCGCCGGTCGCCCTCATGACGAGGGGCGTGATCAACGCACCCGTACGCCTCTACGAGAAGGACGGCCTCGCTGCGATCATCTCCGACGTTCCCATCCACCCGATGATCTGCTATGAGGTGGCGAACGGCATCATGGACTGGCTCACCCAGTTCGGCATCAAGGAGGTCGCCACGATCGCAGGGATCATCACGAACGAGCCCGAGAAGAGGGTCTTCGGGGTCGCGACCAGCAGGGGGGTCCTCCAGCGGATCGAGGAGCAGACGATCATTCTCCCCATGGGGAGCATATCCGGTATCGCGGCAAGCATCCTCACGGAGTGCAAGATCCGGGGCATTCCGGGGATCGGGCTCCTCGGGGAGACGGTGAACACCCCCGACCCGCGGTCCTCTGCGGCCACCATCGAGGTCTTAAACAGGATCTACAACCTCGACCTGGACGTCCAGCCGCTGCTTGAGCAGGCGGTGGAGATCGAGGCGGCGATGGCCCAGATCGCCGAACAGGTGCAGAAGACCGAGGGCGCGCCGAGGAGAGAGCAGCTGCCGATGTACGGGTGACGGTCAATGAAATACGCAGCGTTAACAGGAATCTCACCGTCGGTCATTGCCGAGCTCAAGACCGGGAGGGCACGCACCCTCGAGCTGAACAGCGCCCACAATATCATCACGCTGACCGAGGCCGCCCCGGGCGAGTGTATCTTCATGACGTCGGTCAACGAGGAGGATCTCTCGCCCGGGGACCCCGGGATCATGGTCGACCTTCTTGTCCTCAACATCAGCATGAAACGGGTCGAGTTCGTCAACCCGTCCTTCATCGAGGAGCGGGAGCGGATGTCGGCCCGGATCAAGGTCCAGTTCCGGGGAACGACCATCGCCCGCGATGTGGAAGGGCGCAAGTGGGGGGACCCGACCAAGGTCGAGGTCGTCAGGTCGGCATGTTACCGGGCCGGGTGAGACGCTCCCAATTTTTGACTCAGATGAAACCCTGTGCCGGTTCTGGTGAATCGTCCCCGGGATCGGCTTTTTTTCTCGGGCTTATCCCCAGACACTGGACCGTGGTGGCTATCGCCATTGGAGGTGGCGGCTCGCGGGGAGGGGGACTTGCCCCCCTCCCCAGTCTTACCGGAGGCGATTCGCTGCAACCCCCACCCCGCCCGCGCTTCGCGCTCCTCCCTCGCCCCCTCCCGGGGGCGGGGGCAGTCATGGCGATACCCAGTGGGAAGCCGTGCCAGGGGGGTGCTGACGCCGGTTTCCTAGAGGCGATGGAGAAAGAGCGAGCCAGAACCCGGTTTGACCCGGGGCATATCTCCAGCATCCACGCGCCTTTGATTCACGTGAAAGACCGTGCGGGTGTTGCCGGCTGGTCCTCCTCGCGCACGGGAACCCTCAAAATACGATGAACCAGCCCGCTAACACGTCTCCTGTTCCTCCAGCTGCTCAAGGAGCAGCGGGAGGAACGTCCCGGCATCGCTCACGACGCCGATCGCCTGCGTCGTGCCCCGGTCCATCAGCTTCGTCACCGACGCGGGGTTGATATCGACGCAGACGGTCTTGACGTACGAGGGGAGACAGTTCCCGACAGCGATCGAGTGGAGGAGCGTCCCGACCATCAGGACCATCCCGATGTCACGGATGTGGCGGCGCATGGCGTCCTGCGCCGCGACGACGTCCGTGATCGTGTCGGGGAGCGGCCCGTCGTCCCGGATAGAGCCAGCGAGCACAAACGGGATATCCCTCTTCACGCACTCGTACATGATCCCCCCGGTCACGACCCCCCGGTCGACCGCGTTCTTGATGGACCCCGCCCGCATGATCTCGCTGATGGCGTAGATGTGGTGTTTGTGCCCGCCGGTGATGAGCGTGCCCGTCCTGACGTCCATCCCAAGAGACGTGCCAAAGAGGTTGGACTCGATATCGTGCGTCGCGAGAGCGTTCCCCGCGAAGAGCACGTCGATGTAGCCCTTGCGGATCATCGCCGCAAGGGCCCCGGCCGCCCCGGTGTGGACGATCGCCGGACCGCCGACGAGCGCGATCTTTCCCCCCTCATCCTTCATCGCGAGGATCTCGCGGGCGATCTTTGCGATGATCGCCTCGCTCGGCCGCTCCGACGAGACGGTCCCGTGCATGAACTCAAACGTGCTGACCTTCCGCGGCCGCTCGGGGTAGATCACCCGCACCCCGGCCTCGCTCACGACGACGGCATCACCAGCCTTTATCTTCGCTATCGGCTTGCAAAAAGCCCGTCTCTCCGTCTCATCGACCACGATGTGGCAGTCCATCTCGATATGCTCGACCGGCAGCCACTCGTCCTGATATTTCACGAACGTCGGGTGGTTGGTGGTCGAGTAGAACCCTTTCGGGAGGATCCGGTCGCCCTCTGCCGGTACAAGGGTGACGTCGCTGATCTCGGGAGTGCGTGCGCCGAGCCGGTGCAGCTCGGAGAGGATATCATCAAGTTGCCGCTCGGTGGGTGCCGTCACGCGCAGCCGCGCGTAACTGGTATCCGTCTTCTGCTTCCCAACGTTGAACGTGAGGATCTCAAACTCCCCACCCATATCCATGATCCTGTCAAACACGAGAGTCATGATGCCCGAATCGATGATATGCCCCTCGAGTTCGATTTCCCGGCAGGATTCCATATAGAGAGATCAGCGATAGTCCGATAATACAGTTTCTCCCAAAAAACGATTGTCCAGGAGCGATGCTCCCGGAGAGCAAAGTTCGCAAAGACCGAAGGCCCCTTATGCGGCCGTCCGCCGGGGAACTACGGGACCCGCTTCTGGCAGAGATACTCCTGCACCAGCGCCAGCTCCTCGCGCGTATTGATGTTGAAGACGAGCCGGCGATCGTGCAGGAGGAGGCGCAGCTCCTCCTCCGGGCCGTCGAGGCCGCCCGCCGTCAGGATGTTGATCCCGGCGGGACAGGCCGGCACGCCGTCGACCGTCTCCATGTACTGCGTGCGGCAGCCGTGCTCTTCGCAGAGGTCGCGCGGCACCCACGTGGAGCATGCCGGCGTTCCCGCCCGGCGCCAGGCGTCCTCGACGCCGGCGACGATGTCGGGCGCAAGGCAGGGCAGGTCGGAGACGCAGGTGAAGAACGGCGTTCCTGCTTCCCCGAGGTCTTCCGCCGCCGCCGCACGGATATCCTCGACGTAGCCAAGCCCTTCGGCTTCATACAGGGCGACCCCCTGCGCCCGGCACCAGTTTTTGGTGAACGGTGTCCGGTGCGAGGCGACCACGACCACCTCGTGCCCTGCGGACGCGAAGGCGTCGATGACGTAGGAGAGCATGGGCGTTCCACAGATGGTGACGAGCGGCTTCTCACCCATCCGGAGCCGGGAGCCCTGCCCCCCGGCCATGATCAGGACAAGCATGCTTCGAGCGCCTCGACGAGTTGCCGGTTCTCCTCGCGGGTCCGCACCGCCACGCGGATGTGGCGGGGTAGCCCGAACGACCGGCAGTCACGGACGAGGATGCCGCGGGAGAAGAGCCGCCCGGCAAGCCTCGCCGCCTCCATCGGGACCTCCATCAGGATGTAGTTCGCAGACGGGGGCTCGTACGCGAGACCGAGGCCCTTGAGGCGGCCGCAGAGCCACTCCCGCTCCCGGGCGATCCTCTCGCGCGAGCGTTCGAGGTCGCCGTAGTGCCGGAAAGCCTCGATGGCAAAGGCCTCGGCGAACGCGTTCACCGTCCAGGGAAGGCGCACGGTCTCCACCCGCTCGATGAGTTCGGGCGTGCCGAACCCGTACCCGAACCGGATGCCCGGCACGGTAAAACTCTTTGTCAGGGAGCGCAGGACAAAGAGGTTCTCGTGGGAGAGAACGACGACGCTCTCGCGCGGATCGGCGAGCTCGATGAACGCTTCGTCGACGAAGAGATACCCTCCCCCTTCCGCCGTCTCGGCGAGCAGTCCGAGGACTTCCGGGCGGGTGCAGAGCCTGCCCGTCGGGTTGTTCGGGTTGCAGAGGAACCGGACGGCGGCACCGCTCTCATCGGCCGTGCACCGGGCACCGGCGAGCCTCGCCGCCATCTCGTACTCGGCAAACGTCGGCGGCCTGATGCAGGCGGCGTCCCCGTCGTCGAGCACGGCGGAACAGAACGCGCGGATTAGTTCGACGGACCCGTTGCCTACGGTGATCTCCGCCGCATCGCGCCCGAACGTGCTGCCGATCGCCTCTTTGAGCGCCTCATAGCGGTCGTCCGGGTAGTCTTTCAGCACCGAAGGGTCCGGTGTCCAGGGGATATCGGGAGGATACGGGTTCACATTAGCGCTGAAATCGATCAGCTCGCCTCTCTCCCGCGTGCGGTGCCAGCGTACCCGGCCGCCGTGTTCCATCCTTTCAGGGAGGTTTTCTCTCATAACTATGGCAATCCTGTGAAGGTACGTTGTCTGCTGCTATCCATAAAACCGTTATGCCGGGCCCCGATTCATTTCAGAAGATATTTATACCATACCAGTATTATGCCTTATCTGATGCAGTCAGACAAAGAGATTACGACTGTCTGACAAATGGCAGACTTCAGGCTGCTAGATGTCAGATATGAGTGATTGAGATGATGGATCGGATAACTATCAGATTGCCCCGGCAGCAGGTTGAAATGCTCGAGAGGCTGGTGGAGGCCGGCGAGTTCCCCACGGTATCGGAGGCCGTGCGGTATTCCGTCAGGGGGCTTCTCGAGAGACATGGCAACCGTGCCCTACGCGAGGCCGAACAGATTTCATTCCAGGTTTAGGAGGTATTAGATGCAGACAATCATCAATGAGGCATTGAAACATGCAGAACGAGAGAAGTACCTGAAGGCAGACTCGGGCGAGGATGAGGACGATATCCTCGGCCAACCGCGGATTGTCATCGTGGGGTGCGGTGGCGCAGGCAACAACACCGTCAACCGCCTCTACCACATGCAGGTCAGCGGTGCGGAGACGATCGCAATCAACACGGACAAACAGCACCTGGACATGATCCAGGCCGACAAGAGAGTGCTTGTCGGCAAGTCGCTCACCAAAGGCCTTGGGGCCGGCGGGTTCCCGGATGTCGGCAGGCGTGCAGCCGAGATGGCCCGGCCGACCCTCGAAGGCCTGCTCTGCGACGCGGACCTTGTCTTCATCACGGCCGGCATGGGTGGCGGGACCGGCACGGGGACGGCTCCGGTCGTCGCGCAGATAGCAAAGGAGCAGGGGGCAATCGTCGTCGGCATGGTCAGCTACCCCTTCCAGGTCGAGAAAGCCCGGCTCCTCCGCGCGGAAGAGGGGCTTGAACAGCTCTCAGCCGCCGCCGACTCGGTCATCGTGCTCGACAACAACCGTCTCATCAAGTTCGTGCCGAACCTGCCGCTCGGTCAGGCGTTCTCGGTCATGGATCAGCTCATCGCGGAGACCGTCAAGGGCATCAGCGAGACGATCACGGAGCCTTCGCTCATCAATATCGACTACGCAGACGTGCGTGCCATCATGAGCAAGGGCGGCGTCGCCGTGATGCTCGTCGGAGAGAGCAAGCAGCAGAACAAGGCCGAGAGCGTCGTCCACGAGTGCCTGAACCACCCCCTGCTGGACATCGACTACCGTGGAGCGACGGGGAGCCTCATCCACATCACGGGCGGCAACGACCTGACCCTCCAGGACGCCGAGGAGATAGCAAGCTCTCTGACCTACGAACTCGACCCCCACGCGGACGTCATCTGGGGAGCGCGGGTGAACAGCGATTACGAGGGGAGAGTCCGGGTCATGGCGGTCATGACCGGCGTCAAGAGTGCACAGATCCTCGGAAGCCATCGTGCCTACGAACCAGCGAAGCAGCGGTCCGGCGCACCTGTCGGCAGGCGCATGGCGGGGGATACCGCAAGCGGGCATCTCATCGATTTCCTCTAACCCCCATCACCCTCTTTCGCGTATCCTCTCACCCCCGGATCACCCCCGGCGGCGTGTCCCCGGACTCCTGCGAAATACTTAATAGTCCGGATGACGTTTGAATTATAGACGTTCTTGTATAATCCCTCCAGCACGGGGTGTATTGTGCAGGGCGCAGAACCTGCGGGTCTGCGGTTGCCGAGTACCGAGGTTGAACACATGAGCAGACTGATGAATGACGGCCTCGATCGCGAGTCCGGAAAATGTCTTTTCTTGTGGTGTAGCCGCTACATAAGCCTCAGGCATCCCGCGGCACACGGGAGCGAGCTCCTGGCGGGGATATGAGATAGGTACCGAATGTCGAGGATTGGTAGAGAATGCTGAACGATCTGATTGAGAAGAGAAAGAAAGTCCTTGCGGAGTCTGAACAGCACAAAGACCGGCGCAATGAGTTGAACGCGCTCGCCAGCAAAAATGCCCGGGAACGCAACACCTTAAACACCCAGACCCGCGAATTTGTCGAGGAGGCGCAGCAGCATAAAGAGCAGCGGGATACGATCAACGAGGAAGTCCAGGCGCTGAAAGACCGGAGGAACGAGTACAACGACAAGGCGAACGCGCTCTTTGAAGATATAGAGTCTTTCAAGAAGGAGCACGGCAACCTCCGGAACCGGGGCATCAAGGAACTGCAGAAGCAGATCGAGCACCTGGAGTTCAAGCAGCAGACCGAGGTCTACAGCACCGACAAAGAGCGGGAACTGATCGAGAAGATCAAGCAGCTCAAAGCGGCGGCGAAGGACCAGGAGGCCGAGCTCGAGCAGAACAAGGAGATGCGGACGAAACTCGCCGAAGCCCGTGAGTTCCGGAGGCTCGCCTCAGACATCCACAAGGATGTCACCGAGAAGGCCGAGGCTGCCCAGCAGCACCACGACCTGATGGTGGAGTCCTACCGGAAGGCCGACAAGTCCCGCGAGGAGGCGGACAAGGCCCACCAGCAGTTCGTCGAGGCCCAGGAGGCGGCGGACGAGGAGCACAAGCAGTTCATCGCCTGCCAGAAGGAACTCCGTGATTACGACAAGGTGATCTCGGGCCTGCGCAAGAAGACCCGGAAGACCAAGGTCACCAAGGAGCAGAAGGCCGTCCGGAAGGAAGCGGAGCGTATCTTCCAGCAGTTCCGCGGCGGAGAGAAACTCACGACCGACGACCTGCTCCTGCTCCAGCGTGCAAAACTTATTTAATACTTTTTTCACTTCTCCCTGCAAATTATTTAATAGATCTGAGGAGATGTTCTATTGCATGGCAAAAGAGCGAACGCTCGTCCTCTGTGTCGATCGCGATGATGATCTCGGGTTCAAAGCCCGGATCGATGGTCCCATCGTGGGCAGAGAGGCATGCCTCCATGCGGCGACCTCCCTTGGCCTCGCCGACTCCGAAGACTCCGACGTCAACGCGATCTTTGAGACGATCAAGATCTACGACGAGCTCACCGCCCGCGGCGAGGAGGTCGCCGTCGCCGTCATCTGCGGCAACCACATGAACCTGCTCGAAGGGGACCGGCGGATAGCCGCGAGCCTCGATGCGATTCTTCTCGCGACAAACTCTACGGCCTGCGTCCTGGTGACGGACGGTGCCGAGGACGAGTACGTCCTCCCGATCATCCAGTCCCGGGTGCCGGTCAGCAGCGTGCGCAGGGTCGTGGTCAACCAGATGCCGAACCTCGAGGGGACGTACTACATCCTCAGGCGTCTCCTCGACGACCCGAAGGTCTCAAAGATCGTGCTCGTGCCGCTCGGTCTTGCCATGCTCCTCTACGCCGTGGGCTACCTGCTCGGGTACCCGGAAGGCGCAACCATCGTCGTCGTCGGCGTCGTCGGCACCTACCTGCTCTTCAAGGGCGTCGGTATCGACGAGATCTTCGGCTACCTGATCACATCGCTAAAGACCTCGCTCCATGGCGGCAGGTTCACCTTTGTCTCCTACATAACGGCGATACTGCTCGGCATCGTCGGGATCGTCCTCGGGCTCATAAGTCTCCTCGACTACTATACCTCCGCAGGGATCTTCTTCCAGGTGCTCGCGTTCATCTATGGTGCCATCGCCTGGTTCACCGCCGCCGGCCTCGTTGCATCGGGGGGCAAGATCATCGACGTCTTCTTAAACGAACGGGAGGCGATCCGGCGGGTGGTCGCCCTGCCGTTCTTCGTGCTGGCGATCGGGGCCATCGCCTACGGGGCGAGCATCTACATCCTCTCGATCAGCGAGATCTCCAGGTTCCCCATATCGGCAGATGCCGGCGTAAAATACATCATCTTCGCCACGATCGGGGGCCTCTTCTGCGCCTTCCTCGGCGTCTACCTCCAGTCACTCCTCGGCCGGTGGGGAGACGAGCACGAACCGCTCGCGCTGAAGAGGGGCGCGTGAGGCTCTGCCGGGAGACCTCGCCGTCGCACCCCGGGGCACGCCCGGGCACCGCCCTCCCGGCGTAGTAGCCACCACGGTTCACTGAACGAGGCCTGACCCCCGGGGAGGAACCTGTTCCTGGCCGGCTCTTCCCGGTCTTCCGGGAAACCGGCGTCAACACCGTTTCCTGGCACGGCTCACCCCCGGATATCGCAAACACTGCCCCCGCCCCTAAGGGGAAGGGGGCGTGGGCTTGCAGAGAGGTATTTTTGGGTGTCGCTTTTTCCGGGGAGGGGGTTTCCCCTCCCCGGTCCCCACCCCCCGTGGCGATAGCCACCACGGTCCACTGTCCGGGGAGATCCCGGAGAAGAACCAGATCCGGGCTATATCCCTGCACCCCACCTGCCCCCTCCAGGGAAACCGACACGAAGGGCGCCCCCGGGCACGGCTTCCCACTGGATATCGCCACGCACTGCCCTGCCCGGGGTCGGGGAGGAGCCGAAGGCCGGGCGGGGAGGGTTGCCGGAGAGCGGCGTTATGAGTATCCCCTACAGGGATGCTGGGGCGGGGCGAACGGGCCTGGTGTTTGGCACGGTTCCCGGCAGCGGACCGGATCACCTCCGGGCACGCGGTTCCCCGCCGGATAACGATGCGCGCTGCAGGCCGGGCCTGTTCACGGTCGAGCAAAATAGCCGAGCCCGTCAGGGAACTCGCTGATATTCTCGTAATGCCTGACGTCCTGCGGGGTGATGATGGTGAGCGAAGGCACGACCACGCCGAACCGGTGCGCGGGGAACCAGTACGACCCCTGCCCGTAGTTGTCCGAGACGTTGTTCACACGCACCTCGGCGCGCTCGAGATCGAGGTACTGAACTCTCGTCTCGTTGAAGTTCAGGATATCAAGTGTCTTCTGCCTCAGGTCGGCTTTCCCGAGGAGGAAGACGAGGAACGCGATGCCGCCGTCGATCGTATAGTTCATGGTGACGACGGCGTTCTCGTTCTCCAGCCGGATGGTGACGTCCTTTACCGTGATGTAGCCGTACCGCTCCTCGCCCACCGCTACGGCGGGCGCGACGAGAGCAGCCACCAGCATCAGCATCACTCCGACCGCCACCCACTTCATACTACAATAGTTATGGGGTGACTCATAAAACCTTTATGGTCCACCGGGACCAAAGAGGCCATATGCTCGAATTTTCAGCCGAATTACTCTCATAAAACCCGTTTTTGCAATGCGCCGGCACCCAGCAGCGCAACGCCGGGAACGCCGGTAAGGGAAGAGGCGCCGACGACGCGCGGTCCCGCCGGGCTCCTCCCGTCGAGGCACGTGAACCGGGGCGAATCCCCAAAAAAAGTGCTTCGAGGCCTCACTTCGCATGAGCGAGGACGATCTCGATGCTTGAGACGTTCGTCTTTCCGGTGTCGGTGTCGATCATCTCGGTCGATGTGAAGATCTCTTTCTTGCTTACGTTCTCTAAGAACCGGTTGAGTGCAATCTCCGCTGTATCGACCGCACGCGAAATAGCCTTCCCCCGGGCCTTAATCGCAACCTCCTCCGCTCCGTTGTTGAACTGGGTGACCACCGCGAGCACATAGTTCATGACTGGTTTGTTTCCCACGAATACTGTGTTATCCTTTATCATCAAGCCCACCTCGCCTAAAGATACTTCCTCGAGTATATCAGCTCTGCGTTGAGGACGGATGCGCCTGCAGCCCCACGGATGGTGTTGTGCCCGAGCGCAACAAACCGTAATCCTTCCCGGATTCTCCCGACGGACACCGTCATGCCCCGCCCCCGGTTGCGATCAAGTCGGGGTTGCGGACGATCAGGCTGGTCAAAGAGCTCAACTGCCTTTGCTGGTTGTAAGGGTAGATTGCTGAAGGGTGACTTAAAGGTTGCGTAAGCTTTTTTCACCTCGGCAACCGACTCCTTAACGTCGACCCAGACCGCGATGGTGTGCCCGTCGATGACAGGGACCCGGTGACAACTTGCGCTCACCCGGAACGGAGCGGGAACCACCTCGGAACCGTTGAACGTGCCCATGATCTTTGCAGTCTCGGTCTCGATCTTCTCCTCCTCAGAACCGATATAGGGGATGACGTTGTCATAGATGTCCATAGCGGGGACACCCGCAAACCCGGCTCCCGAGATCGCCTGCATGGTTGCTGCACGCACATCGTGGAACTCGAACGGTCTGAGGGGTGCGAGGGCCAGCACAAGGACGATCGTCGAGCAGTTCGGGTTGGTCACGATGAACCCCCCGTTTCCGCGGTCCCGCTGGACGTCGATCAGGCCCAGGTGATCCGGGTTGACCTCCGGGATCACCAGCGGAACGTCCGGGTCCATGCGGTGCGACCGGGCGTTGCTGCAGACGGCGATGCCCGCATTGACGAGCTCGGTCTCGAGAGGCCCCGCCACATCAGCAGGGAGCGCCGAGAAGACGAGATCGCAGTCCTTCAGGCTCTCGACGGTTGTGGGAGTGACGACGATATCGCTGACGTTGTCCGGGTACGGCGCATCAAGGCGCCAGTTGACCACTTTACCATATGGTTTTCCCGCACTTCGTTCAGAAGCGGTGAGTGTCTGGAGATGAAACCAGGGATGATCCGCTAAAAGTTGAACGAAACGCTGTCCCACCGCTCCTGTGGCACCAAGCACTCCTACATGAATCATAGACAAAAATATCTGTAGTGTAGGAGGTATTAAAAGAGTATGTTTCTTTATTCCATCGAGATTGCCTCAGACGGGCACTCGTCGACGCAGGTTTCGCAATCGACGCAGAGATCAGGGTCGACCTTGGCTTTGCCGTCCTCCATGGTGATGGCGGAAGCCGGGCAGACTTCTATACAGGTCTCACAGGCGGTACACTTCTCAATATCAACAACTGCTGGCAATTTTTTTCCTCCAAGCGTACATGTTTTTCTAGCGTCGTAAAAATAAATTTCGTTTCCGAAAGGCGGTTGGGAGCCTCCCCTCAGATCCCGAGGACATCCTGCATGGTGTATATGCGCGGTTCTCTCCCGACGACCCAGCGCGCAGCCCGGACGGCACCCTGCGCGAACACCGCCCGGTCGTAGGCCCGGTGAGAGATCTCGATGCACTCAAAGTTCCCCGCGAAGAGGACCGCGTGGTCGCCGACGATATCGCCGCCGCGGATGACGTGCACGCCGATCTCGTTCTTCCGTTCCGTTGCACCCACACGGCCGTAGACCTTCTCGCGGTCGCCGAGCTCCTGGTCGAGGATCTCAAGGATGGTCTTTGCGGTGCCGCTCGGGGCGTCCTTCTTGTGACGGTGGTGGGCCTCCGTGACCTCGATATCGTAGTCGCCGAGCTCGCGAGCGGCTTCCCGCACGAGCTTCCAGAAGATGTTGACGCCGACGGAGAAGTTGCTCGATATCACGGCGGGGACGTTCCCCTCGACGGCGCCCCGGATCGTCTCCCGCTGTTCAGGAGAGAACCCGGTCGTCCCGACGACGAGCGCCACGCCGTTTCTCGCGGCGGCCCTGACGTTCTCGACGGCAGCGGCCGCGACGGTGAAGTCGACAAGGACGTCGGGTTTCTTCTCCTTGAGGAATTCGTCAAGCCTCGTCGCAGGGACGACTTCCGTCCCAAAGAGCGTTCCCTCCCTCACGTCGACGCCGCCGACCAGGGAGAGGTCGGGGGCCTCATCGACGATCCGGCCGATGGTGGTGCCCATTCTCCCCAGGGCCCCGGATACGGCGATCTTAATCATAGCTCTGTAGCACCTTCCTGAGTTGTTCCGTCTTCTGCCCGTCCAGGTCGTCGAGCGGCAGCCTGACCGGTCCTGCGGCCATCCCGGAGAGCCCGACCGCCTTCTTCACGGGGATGGGATTTGTGTCGATGAACATCGCCCGCATGAGCGGCGAGAGTTCGAAGTGCAGGTCCTGTGCGCGGGCAAGGTCGCCCGCGCGGAACGCCTCGTACATCTGCACCATCCGGCCGGGGTCGACGTTCGCGGTCACCGATATCACGCCCGCGCCTCCCAGCGCGAGGACGGGAAGCGTCATCGCGTCGTCGCCCGAGAGCACGACGAACTCCTCGTCCCGCGTCCCCTCGATGATCCGGGATATCTGGACGATATCGCCGCTTGCCTCCTTCACGCCGACGATATTCGGGTGCCGGGCGAGCTCGATCACAAGGTCCGGCTGGAGGTTCTGCCCCGTCCGGCCGGGGACGTTGTAGAGGACGATGGGAAGACCGATATCGGCAAGCTTCGTGAAGTGCTTGACGAGACCGGAGCGGTTCGGCTTGTTGTAGTACGGGCTGATGACGAGGGCGCCGTCCGCGCCCGCGTCCTTTGCCGACCGGGTCAGCCGGATCGCCTCTTCGGTGTTGTTCGACCCGGTCCCCGCAAGCACCGGCACCCGTCCGTTGACGACCTCGATGGTCTCGGCGATCACCCGCTCGTGCTCCTCAAACGTGAGCGTCGCGGACTCCCCGGTCGACCCGCAGGGGACGATGCCGTGGATCCCGCGTTGCAGCAGCGATTCGATGTTGGACCGTAATCCTTCAATATCGAGACTCATCCCGGAGTCCCGGTGAAAAGGGGTAACGATTGCTGGAAGGATTCCCTCAAACATATAGTGAGGTTTACCGCTTCCTGGTATTTATCTTTCTTGAGATGTATCCGGCAACCCGGTTCCGGACAGACTTGCTCCCGATCGTGGCGACTTCGGCGACGGCATGCTTATTCTCATCAAAGTCTCCGCTAAACCTTTCGCGATGCTTGACGATGAGTTCCTCGCCGAGGTTCTTGATATATGATGGCTTTATTCCCATGTGGACCTTCCCTTACAATTGTGCATAGGTAATGCGATTTGACAGTTTAAGAATATTGTGTGCGACCGTGACCGGATCTTCTCCTAACACCCGGATCATCGGTTCTTTCCCCACGGCGCCCCGGTCGTAGATGACGTCGGGCACGCCCTCCCGGCAGCAGGAGGCGACGCCCCAGTCCATCGTCTGCACCCCCGGCGGTTCGTTTGCCCGGTCAAACGAGCAGATCTCGAAGAGGAGGTTCTCCATCTCGAGAAGGAACGTCTCCGAGAAGCGGATGTTTGCCGCACTCCGGATCTCCGGGTCGAAGCGCATGACCGTGAGGACGATCCGGGCCACGTGGTCGCTTGCCCCAAACGCGATCTCGCCGACGGGGTGGACCCGGCCGCCGAGCCTGACGATCCGGCCGGAAACCGCCGCCACGTCGTCCCTGCTCCGCGCGTCGGGCAGGGCGTAGACGATGTTCATCCCGACCTCCGGGATGAGCCGGGCGTCCATCCGTTCGGTGAGGAGCGTCGCCGCCTCGTTCATGCGGTCGATCACCCTCGCGCGGTCTTCCTGTGTCATGCTGTACTCCTCATATCGGGCGCCTCATAAGGATTCCGTTCAGGTGAGGCCGATATCGGCACGGACATCAATGAGCCCTTCGACCGCAAGGCGAAAGAATGTCTCCATATCCATGAGGGACTCGATCATCCGGATCCTCTCGCGCTCGCACCCGGCGGCAAACGACTTCTCCTTAAACTTCTTCTTCACGGTCCGGGGCGTGACCTCGCTGACCACCCCACCCTTCACCAGGGCGCAGGCGATGATCAGGCCTGAAACGCTGTCCGCCGCCTGGAGCGCGATCTCGACGGGCCGGACGTAGTCAGAGAAGAGCGTGTGGTTATGACGCCTGACGACGTCCGCGATCTCCTCTGAGACACCGTTCTCGATGAGGATCCGGTGGCCCTCGATGCCGTGCCGGTCCATATCCCCGGCGACAAGGTCGTAATCGATGTCGTGCAGGAGGCCGATGATCTCCCAGGTGCCGGCATCCTCGCCGAGGTGTTCTGCGACCCTCCTCATGATGCCCGCCGTGGCGTGGCTGTGCGCAATGTGCGACGGCGACGCCACGTAGCGCCGGAGCAGGGCCGGTGCCTCGTCTCTCTCCATGGGGGACGGGTTGTCCGGCGCAGGGATAAGCGTGCGGGTCTTATGCGCCGGCACAAACGTGTGGAGGGTCGCACCTGGTATCCGGCCCTGTCGAACCCCCGTTCCGGTCTCTTTCTCGCCACTTCCGGTGAGACTGGTGCCGGACCCGGATGCTCCACGGGATCACCCTGTCCGGTGGAGCGATAGCCCGGATCCGGTCCTTTCCCGTGGAGTGGACCGTAGCGGATATCGCTATTGAGGGCGGGCTCCTCATACATTCTTCTCCGGCAACCCCCTCCCCACCCGCGCTTCGCGCTCCTCCCCCGCCCCGGGGTGGGGGCGGGGGCAGTCTCCGCGATACCCGGCGGGATGAGCCGTGCCCGGGCAGGCCTCCGGATGCGGCCTTCCCGAACGGGCAGAGAGGGGTTCCGACAAAGCCTGATGCATCCTCTCCGGGGATAGAGATATACCTCCCGGTATCCAACTCCATTACATGAATCTACGGGTTCTTGAGGTGCTGGCCGCGATCGGGTGCCTTGTGCTGTTCATCGTGCTGCTGGTGATGCTGCCCGGACTGATGACGGGAATGGAGGGGCTTGCATACATCGCCGCGCTGGTCGCCTTTATCGCTGCGCTCAGCACCGCGGGCTACATGATCGATAAAAAAGCCGCTTAACCCCGTTTTTTCCTGATGGTTTTCCGGAGCCGGTAGTAACTCAGAGGATGGTTGATCCGCTCGCAGTCCCTGTCCCGGTTGGCACAGAGCCCGAAGGTGCGCATGGTGGCGCACGAAGGCGGGGTGTACTCGGTGCCGCCCCGGCCGGAGATGTGCTCCACCTGGTACATCGTCTTCTCCAGGTCAAAGTCGGGCGCCCGCGCAAAGATCTCCGCAATCCCGGTGGTGGTCATACCGATGGTGTGGAGGAACGACGTGATGGCGAACCGCCCCATGTGCGTCAGGTTCCCCCCCGCGGTGATCGCCGCGATGAGGGCGCTGATGCAGGGCGGGAACGCCTCCTCCTTCACCTCGCCGAACTGTTCGAGGATCTGCTGCTGGAGCAGCGCGGAGATCTCTGTTGCCGCCGGCGCGAGACGTTCGCAGATCCCGGAAGGGACCCGGAGCGGCATCTGGTCGACGAGGATGACCCGGATCCGCTCCCGGATGAGTTCGTCGGTCTCGCCCGGTTCGAGGTGCACCGTCCCCTGCCGTACGTCGCGGTTGATGAGCCGCCAGCGCTGGTCGCGCATACGGGGCACCAGTTCGACGTATCGCGTGACCGGCATTGCGGACGCATCGGGATCGATGCCGAGGCTCAGTGCGACGTAGCGCCTGATATCGGGTCGTTCGGTCGCGAGGAAGAAGGACGCGCGTTCCGCCTCGTAACGCGCAAGCCGGTCGATGAGGGACCGGTCGCCGATGCAGGAGACCAGCACCCGGGCAAGCGCGTAACTTGCTATCTCAAGCTCGGGCCTGAGGTTTGAGGCGCTCTCGTCCTGGAACTCCCGTTTCGCCGATATTGCGGCGATCACCCGCTCTTTTGCCCGTTCAAGCGCGAGAGCCCCCGTAGCCCCTGCAAGAAACTCTTCGAGCGACTCGACGTGCCGGCGGGCCAGCTGCTGGGACTCTTTTAAAAAAGGATATCTGATGAGTTCTTTACGATCGAGTACGACATCCATCAATCGGCCTCGATCCGAGGAGCAAGGAGGTACTCGACATGGCCGTTGCCGTCTGCGATATCGAAGGCAAACCGTACCGGGTGATCGATGCCGAGGTAGACCTCCACCTCGTCCGCGCGTGCCATGACCCGGCCCATGTCTTTGAGGTAGTCGAGCGAGAAGAGGGAACGGGCCCGCACCGGGTTGAGCGCGACGAGCTCGTCTTCGCCGAGCGCGAGTTTGATGTGGTCGGTGTCTCCCTCCGCCTCCATGTAGAAGGTCATGGCATCGGGGTCGATCCCGAGAGCGATCTTGTCGGATATGACGGCAGCCGCTTTGATGGCGTTGTTCAGCGCGTCTCCCCGGAGGACGGCCTTACCGGGGAGATCGATCGCCGGGGGGTTTGGATCTTTCCGGATGGTGTTGACGTCAAGCAGCGTGACCGAGTAGCGGTAGCCCCCGAAGCTCAGTTCGAGTTTCCGCTCTTCGTCGAGCAGGCTGAGCGTCAGCACGTCGCTCTTCCCCATCATCCCGAGGATGTTCTTCATCTTGGTGATGTCCAGGCCCAGTTCTCCGGTCGTTGCCGAGAAGGAGTTGAACGCCGTGCTCCGGAGGTCCAGGGAGACCATGGCCACGTTTGCGGTATCGACGGCCCGTGTCCAGGTGTGGTCGTCGGCCGTGTGCAGGCGGCACTCCGTCACCAGTGCGGCGATCGCGTCGATGGATTCCCGAAATATTTCTGCATCAATCGTTGCCTTTAACATTGTGACCCCTTATCAAACTCTCGTCTAACGTATATAATCGCCCTATTCATTTTAGTGCTTTGCTATATACCCCGGCGTGTTCCGTATGCCGTAATCCTATACATTCATGGTTACCTGTACCAAACACTGTATATAGTCTCCTGATCGTGCCCGGCAGCATACGTACCGCCTGTCGGCCTCAAGCGGAGGGCAGTCTCGCAATGGGTTCGCAATGGACAAAAGACAGCGTCTATAGGAAGGCGATGAAGGCCGGGTACCGGGCCCGTGCCGCCTACAAGCTGCTGGAGATCCAGCAGCGCAACGGGATCATACGGCCGGATGACAACGTCGTCGATCTCGGGGCGGCGCCGGGGAGCTGGCTGCAGGTGATCCGCGATCTGACCGGCGGGAAGGTCATTGGCGTGGACCTCAATCCTATTGCACCCATGGAGGGCGTCACCACCATCGTCGGGGACTTCACCGATCCCCTCGTCCAGGAGCGCATCCGCGAGGAGGCGGGCGGGATCGTCAACGTCGTGGTTTCCGACGCCGCGCCGAAACTCTCCGGCCAGAAGAGTTACGACCAGGCCCGGGCGATCGGGCTCGGCGAGGATGCTCTCTCGTTCGCCTGCACGATCCTGAAGCCCGGCGGCAACCTGGTGATCAAGTCGTTCCAGGGGGAACTCTTCGGGGACTTGATCGCCGCGGTAAGGCAGCATTTCTATTCCGTCCGCGGGTACCGGACGAAGGCGTCGCGGAAAGGGAGTGCCGAGACCTACATTATTGCAAAGAATTTCAAGGGAAGATGTGATGGTGCTGAAGGACCCCTATAACCGGACCGTGACCAATCTCCGGATCAGCCTGACCTCCCGGTGTAACCTGCGGTGCATCTACTGTCACGCCGAGGGCGAGGTGAGCCCGAAAGAGCAGATGAGCGCCGCGGATATCGCCGAACTGATGCAGGTGGGCGTGCGGTTCGGCATCAAAAACATCAAGTTCACCGGCGGGGAACCCCTGCTCCGCCGCGATCTCCTCGATATCGTCCGTTCCGTGCCGCCGGGCGTCGAGTCCTCGATGACGACGAACGGGACGCTCCTTGCCGCAAAGGCTGCGGCGCTCAAGGAGGCGGGGCTTGCCCGGGTGAACGTCAGTCTCGATACGCTCCGCCCCGAGCGTTATGCGGCCATCACGGGGAAGGACTGCCTCGCGGATGTCCTTGCCGGGATCGATGCGGCGGTCGAGGTCGGCCTGACCCCGGTCAAGCTCAACATGGTGCTCCTTGAGGGGATCAACGAGGATGAACTGGACGATTTCATGGCGTTCGTCCGGTCGAAGCGGGACCTCATCCTGCAGGTCATCGAGCTGATGGAGTTCAACGAGTGCAAGTTCCACGGTGATGTGGACAGCGTCGAGCAGGAGTTGAACGAACGGGCGACGCGGGTCGTCACCCGCAGGATGCACCACCGAAAGAAGTACTGCCTCGACGGCGCCGAGGTCGAGGTGGTCCGGCCTCTCCACAACACGGAGTTCTGCGGGTTCTGCAACCGCCTGCGCGTGACCTCTGACGGCAAGCTCAAGCCCTGCCTCCTCCGGAGCGACAACCTGGTCGATATCCGGGGCAAACACGGCAAGGAGCTCGAGGACGCGTTCAAGGAGGCCGTCAGCAGGCGTAAGCCGTTCTTTGTGTGAGCGGCAGGGGTACTCTTTCTAAACCCCGTGCCGCTGCTGCCCTCGAGCGTAGCGACCGCGCCGTCACCTGCTCAAGACCCGCCTCCCGCAGACGGCACCACCCTCCGTCCCCTCACCCCACCCGCGCTTCGTGCAGGTGGAATACCCATACGCTTCTCCGGCACCCCGCCCGGCCTTCGTGCAGGTGGGATACCCGTATGCCGCTCTCCGGCAGCCCCCACCCCCCCGCGCCTCCGGCGCTCCTCCCCCCCCCCGGGGGCGGGGGCAGTGCTGGCGATATCCGGGGGAAAGCCGTGCCAGGAATGGTGCTGACGCCGGTTTCTCGGGAGACCGGGAAGAGCCAGCCCGGACCCGGTTCTTCCCCGATCTCCCCATGGAGTGAACCGTGGTGGATATCGCCACGGGGGTGGGGACCGGGAGGGGTTTCGCCTCCCGCAGGGGATACCCATACGCTTCTCCGGCATCCCCGCCCCGCCCGCGCCTCCGGCGCTCCTCCCCCCCCTCCCGGGGGCGAGGGCAGTCATGGCGACATCCAGGGGAAAGCCGTGCCCGGGAGTGGTGTCGACGCCGGTTTCTCGGGAGAAGGGGGGGAAGTGCGAGCCCAGACCCAGTTCCTCCCCGGGCGGTGAACCGTGGTGGCTATCGCCACGGGAGGTGGGGGCAGTGCGTGGGGATATCCGGGGATGAACCGTGCCCGGGAGTGGCGTTGACGCCGGTTTCCCGGAGGGGTGGGGAAGGCCGTGCCCGGGGTACGCCTGTCATGTGCCGTTTCAGGCCGGACGGTAGGCCGGACCTTGGCGGATATCCCCCCTTTTCCTGCCGCCCCTCCCCGGGTGCCGCCCGGCGTTTCCGGCCTCCCTGCACGGAAGGAGTACTTTTTGTACCACCCTCCCCAATAGGAGAGTATGCTGGAAGTGAACGAGTACGCCCGTGTCATGCAGAAACTCTACGGCAAATCGCTGATCCTGGAGAACCCGACCGAGTTTCACCCGATCCTGTACTTCTACTTCACCGATGCCCTCGCCCACATCGACTTCACCCTCGGCACCCAGGCCTACAACTACATGTCGCCCAAAAACATCATGGGCATGGAGTACATGCGGTGGCGCCTGGACGAGGGGGAGGTCGGCGAGCGGGCATACTTCCCCGACTTCGTCAACTGGCTCAAAGAGGAGCACCCCGAGAAGTTCCACGACCTCCCGATGCTCTGGTCCGGCATCTACGATCGCGACGACCCCGCCCAGTACCGGAGTTTCCGGATCGTCCTCAACCCCGACGATAAAAAGCCGATCCCGGCCGGATACCTCTCGACGTTCATCGACGAGTTCTTCGACCCGCAGTTCATCAAACAGCTCTATAAGACCTCGTCGCTTGCCCGCCTCTTTGACGAGTATGCACGGGGCAGGGCCGCATAACAGCGGGGATAGGGAATGGACGCCGCCCGACTCACGTCGTCGCTCATCCGGATCCAGAGCGAGAACCCGCCGGGGAGCACCACCGACCTCGTCGCGTTCATCGGGGAGTTCCTGGACTCGATCGGGGTGAAGAACCGCGTCGTCTCCCACCCGGGCGGGCGCGACGACCTCATCACGACTGAACCCGACCCCCGCCTCCTCCTCTGCGGCCACGTGGACGTGGTCCCGGCCATCCCCGACGACTGGACGCACGACCCCTACGGTGGCGAGGTTGCCGACGGCTACGTCTGGGGGCGAGGCGCCACCGATATGAAGGGAGGATGCGCCGCTCTCCTCATCGCCTGCCGCGACCTCGTCGAGAGCGGGGTGGAGCCGAAGGCGCAGTTCGCCTTCGTCTGCGACGAGGAGACCGGCGGCCCGTACGGGATCCGGTCGCTGCTGGCAAAGAACCTGCTCCTGCCCCGCGACTGCCTGATAGCCGAACCGACGCCGGAGATGAGCCCGGCGGTCGGCCAGAAGGGCCTCTACCGGGTCGACCTCTCGTTCCGCGGCAGGCCGGGCCACAGTTCCCTCTATCCCCTGGTCGGGAAGAGCGCCGTCATGGCGGCGTTCGACCTCGTCGGGTATTTGCGGGAGGTCCACGCACGCCCGTTCCCCCCCGGCAAAGACCTGCAGCCGCTTGTTGCGCAGTCCGCCCGGATCTTTGCCGATATCTTCGGTATCGAGGGAGGGGACAACATCCTCACGCGGGTGATGTTCAACCCGGGGCGCATCGAGGGCGGGGAGAAGGCAAACATCGTGGCAGAGCAGTGCCGGATGGAACTGGATATCCGGGTGCCGTGGGGGTGCCCTCTCGACGACCTGAAGAGGAGCATCGCTGAACACGCCCCTGATGCCGCCATCCGCGAGACGGATGTCGCCGCGCCGACCCTGACCTCCCCGGACGCCCGGGTTGTCCGGACGGTTTGTGCCGAGGTGGAACGGGTCTACGGCACGCCGGCGGTCCCATTCCTCCAGTGGGCCGCAAGCGACGCGAAATACCTCCGCGATAAAGGGTTCGATGTCGTGGAGTACGGGCCGGGGGAGATCCCGACGCTGCACGCGGTGGATGAACGGGTCTCCGTGGAGCAGCTTGAGAAGGCGGTGGATGTCTACCGGGGGGTTATCCAGGCGTATTCGGGGTGAAAAAACAGGTTGTTCCAGCACAGGCTGCCCTGCCGGCCCCTGTGCTCCTATGGTTTCACCTATCCTTTGGGATTGACGGCCGACTGGCCATCCTGTCGGACTGCCGATATAACCTGACCGACTGCCGATCTGAGATCGTTGTAAAGTGTGGCGTCCGACTTCACGATGAGGATGATCGACGCCGTGTAGACGGCGGCATGAACGATGAAGAACGCGAGGGTGCCGTACCAGCCGGCTGTCCCGATCTCGTTGATATAACCCCTATTTACGTAGAGAATCCCCCAGGAAAGGGGGAACTCGATGTAGACCACGGCCTGGAGGAGATAAAATACGATCACGTCCCTGAGCGAGCCGACCAGCAACAGGGCATAAAACGGGGTAAGCCAGACCAGATACTGCGGGCTGTGGAACTTGGTGCAGAAGATGACCGAGAACAGAGTGACGACGATGAGAACGAGAAGCCTGCGCGGGCTTTCGACGCCTTTGACCCAGGAGACAAGGACCAGTGAGCCGGCGATACCGATCATGAGGGCATACATGGCAAGGGAGATGATATCCTCGGAGATCGGTATTTGGAGCAACCCGTTGAGGATATTGTACAGCGTGTACGTCACGGTATTGGCATAGACCCCGACGCCTGTGCCGGTGGCAAAGAGAAACGGCCTGTACCAGTCCTGCACGAGAAAGATCATCGGGACCAGGAGGATCACGCTGCACCCGGCGGCTACCTTCAGAAGCGAGACGATCTCTGCCTTTCGCGATGTTTCAGCCGCATTGAACAGGATGAGGTAAGGAACGGCGATGATGGGGAATATTTTCGTGAAGAAACCCAGGATGACTGCAAGGTAGCCCCTGGCCGGCATGCCGTAGACCGCAGCGAATACGCCGAGGACAAGGAGGAACGTGGGGAACGAGTCGTACTTCGTCAGGATGAAATACGACGCTGCAAACGCCGTTGCATACAGGAGCGCTGCCCTGAAAGCCTGTTTGTCGTCGAACAGGCGCAGCCCGATGAGATACACGAGGAACAGGGTAAGAATGTCGAAGAAGGCCATGAGCACCTGAAAGCCGGTGACGTATGCGTTGGGATCGTTCGCGATCACGGCGGGAATGAGCGGTATCAGAACCGGGATCATGAACAAGAATGGGTACTCGACGGAGAAGTCGACATAAGGAATCTGCCCGTTCAGCACGTTCGCCGCATACCCGAAATACACCGAGATGTCGAAGAGATCGACGAACGAGCCGAAGAGCGAGACCGTAAGGAAGAGCACCATCAGCTTTGTGATGATCGAGGTTATTCCGAGGAGAGAGAGATTGCGGGCCAGGGTCTGGCGATCGATGTTCGGTATTGTCAGTCCACAGACAGAGCACGATGAAGCAGAACTTCTCTTCCCTTTCCTCATATCTCAATGTTTGTTCATACAGTATATGAGGGTGTCTCTTCGCAACAGGCCGGAAATGGACTGTCTGTCGGTAAATTAGAGGGAATCCTCGGATTCGGCCGTCTCGGGAGTGCGTTGCACTCTCTACCCGATCTATCCCCGGCAGTTGCCTCGATCGTCGAGGGACTGGTTGAGATGCTTCGATCTCTTGCCACCAGGTCACTCCCGCATGAGCGCGGTTTGCACCGGGCGGCACTCCAGCGCTCCCGCATTTATCCTTCGAAGCTCGGATTCATCACGTTCTGGAACGCAATTAAGATGGATCGACAGTCTTTAATCATTATCAAAAAAACAATTCCCTCAGATGTCTTCAAGACGACCCATACGGCTTATAAGTGCCATCGGTATTGCCGTTTTTCTGGTGATCCTCATAAACCTCGATACTCCTGCGATCCTCGCCGCCCTGCTCTCTGTGAATGTACACTACCTGATCGCAGCCCTCCTGGTCAACGGACTGATCGTCGTCATCAAAGCAAAAAAGTGGAACATCATCGTGGACTCGATCCGCCCTGGTTTCTCCCTGTGGCAGAGTATCGTCGGTTTTTTGATCGGTTTCTCTCTCTCCACCCTGACGCCGGGGAAGGTGGGCGACGCCGTCCGGTGCCTGTACGTCAAGAACGATTCGTGTACGACGGGGATGGCGCTCTCGACCGTTGCGATCGATCGGATAATCGATCTGGCTCTTCTGTTTGCGTTCGGAATAGTCGCCCTGATCGCCTTCTCGGTCATCATCGGCGTGGAGATCCTCTCGGGCGGGCTGCTGCTCGTCCTCGTGTGCGCTATTGCCTTCGGCATCTTTGCAGTCTCCCGCAAGACCTACATGGAAAAGATCCTCAGGCCGTTCTTTGCCGCCCTTGTCCCGGCCCGGTACCGCGACCAGTTCTCAGGATATTTCAATGATTTCTATACCGGGCTCGATACATTTCTTGCTTCACGCCGGCAGCTGCTGGAATGCACCGGGTTCGGGATTGTGTCATGGATACTGGCCGTGATATACGCTTCTCTTCTCGGGAGGTCCATCGGCATCGACGTGGGCTACTACATGTTTCTCGTGATCCCGATCATCAGCATGCTGGATCTCCTGCCGATCAGCATATCGGGTGTCGGAACCCGGGACGCCACGCTGCTCTACCTCTTTGGCATCATCGGGATCGCCCCCGAGACGGCTATTGCCTTCTCAATCCTCTATCTGGTATTCAGCTACTGGTTTGTCGCGCTCGTGGGGCTGCCCTTCTGGCTCCTGTACCCTGTCCCGCTCACCGGGCTCAGTGACACCGGAGTCCCTGCACAGCAGAGCGAGGCCTGACCCTCTTCATCACGATGCGTCGGGTCCGGGCCGTCCTCGTCACTCTTTGCGGCCGACAATGCCCACGGCGTAACTATAGTACTCCCTGAACGGGAAGTACTTCTCGAGTCTTGCGAGTCTCCGCCGAATAGGGAATGGAAGGATCTCTCTGTCGTTCGTCGCGAGAACCGGTGTTGCCTGGAGTCCGAAGCACTGTCCGACCTCGACTCCCGCATCCTCAAGCGTGGCCCTCAGCCGTATCGGGGAGTAGTCCTCCTCGTACCCGAACTCGAATCGTTTCATCCGGTAAGCAACCTCTTTTCCGATTTTATACCAGAGGCAGAAGGTGTTCGGGACGATCACGATCACCCGCCCGCCCCTTCGGGTAACTCTCGCCATCTCGGCGACCGCTGCAACGTTTGCGGGGTGTGGAAAGTGTTCGATCACGCCCGAGTTGTAGATGAGATCGCAGCTCCCGCTGCAGAGAGGTATCCGGAAGATGTCGCCCTGGAGAGGCGCGCCACAGCTGCTTTTTGCAATTCTGAGAGCGTTTGCCGATATATCGAGCCCGATCGTTCTGTGCCGCGGAGAGAAGATACGGAGAGTCTGTCCTGTACCGCAGCCCGCCTCGCAGACGGTTGAACCTGCCGGGAGCGCGCGCTCGATCTCGGTCATGAAATCGAGGTATCTGATGCTGTAATCGCTCGTGATCTGTTCTTTACCCCAGATTCTATCCCAGAGTTCTGCGTCGTGGTGCGGCCCCTGCATATGTCCACTACCTCTTACGAGCGCCACGGCCGGTGGAGATATTTCGTCCGGACGATCTTTCTCATCATATTCAGGTTGTTGAAGATCTCCCTGCGAATGTTGATCTTAGACTCACCGTACCGCCGCCTGTGCAACTCGACGGGAACCTCGACCACCCTGTAGCCGGAGATGAGATACTTCGAGATGATCTCGGCGTTGATCTCGAAGTTCTCACTCTCCAGATCCAGTTTCTTCAGGGTATCGGCTCTATAAAGCCTGAAGATCGGGCTTACACAGGTGATGGGCTGGCGCAGCAGAATCCGGTACATATAATTGACGGATTTGCTGAAGAAAAGGCGCATCGGAGTAACCTCCTCCATGAGCCCGGTCTTGAGGTATGGAGAGCCCGAGACGCATTCGGGGCGGTCGCGAGCGTATGCCGTCAGAAGCACCGGTATGTCTTCAGGCCTGAAGGTGAGGTCGGAGTCCATGGTGATGATGAGGTCGGCATCGGTTCGCGCGAATCCCGTCTTGAGCGCAGCACCCATCCCCCGGTTTTTCTCATGATTGAGTACCTGGACATCTTTGCGTCTCGCTGCAATCGCAGTGATCTTCTCAAGGGTCCGGTCTTTACTCCCGTCGTTCACAAAAATAATGTCGAAGGTCGTATTGTATTCCTTTGCAATCTTATCGATAACCGGAAAAAGGTCGACTTCGTAGCTGTCGACGTTATCTTCTTCGTTATAAAGGGGAATTACTATCGAGACCATTACAACCTTCTCTCGCATTCGTTGGTACCATATTTGCGTGAGGGGATATATCATCGATCTGTTTTAATCCACACCCATTCCATCCAATACTATGAAGATTGCAATCATACTCGGCACACGTCCGGAAATCGTCAAGATGTCCCCGGTGATCCGTTCGTGCTCCAGGAGATCCATCGGCTTCTCTATCATCCATACCGGTCAGCACTACTCGTACGAGATGGACAGGATCTTCTTCCGCGACCTCGAACTGCCCGATGCAGCGTATAATCTTGAGGTCGGCTCCGGGACGCACGGGGCCCAGACTGCGCGCATGCTGACCGGACTTGAGAAGATACTCATGGAGGATCCCCATGACGTCGTGCTGGTGCAGGGCGATACGAACACCGTGCTTGCCGGGGCTCTTGCAGCCTCGAAACTCGGCATTACGCTGGGGCATGTCGAGGCCGGCCTCCGGAGCTACGATCGGTCGATGCCCGAGGAGATCAATCGGATCGTCGCCGACCACCTGAGCGATCTCCTCTTTGCACCGACAAAGACCGCTGCCGCCAACCTGAGGAAGGAAGGGCGGCCCGATTCAGGGATACTTGTTACCGGCAACACCGTCGTCGATGCTGTCATCCAGAACCTATCTATTGCCGCAAGAGACCGGTCAATCTTTTCCAATCTCGGCGTTGAGGAGGGCAAATACGTTCTGGTCACTGCACACCGGCAGGAGAACGTCGACAGGCGGGAGAACCTGTCCGGCATCCTGAAAGGCATTGATCTTGTGAGCAGCGAGTTCGGCGTTCCGGTTCTCTATCCGATTCATCCCCGGACAAAGAAGATGATCGGGCACTTTAACATCCAGGTTCCGGGAAATGTTCGCCTTCTGGAACCGCTCGGTTACTTTGAGTTCCTCCTCCTCGAGGCGTCCGCCCGGCTTGTTCTGACCGATTCAGGGGGCATCCAGGAGGAGTGCTGCATCCTCAAGACTCCGTGCGTGACGATGAGGAACAACACGGAGCGTCCTGAAACAATCGACGTGGGAGGGAACGTACTTGCCGGAACGGACCCGGGGGCGATCCTCTCCGGCGCAAAGGTGATGGACCTCAGGCCAAGGACCTGGGAAAACCCCTTCGGTGACGGGAAGTCGGGCGACAGGATACTCCGGCACCTTCAGGAGACCTTGACCTGCTGAGGGGGAACGGCCCCGCCTTCGGGCCGGGGGCCTCCTGCTTCTCACCCTCCCCCTGCGGCGCTTCCCGCACCGGAAAACCGATGATCGTTTACCGAGTCTTCCACGTGAAGTGCCGGTTCACCATGTAGTTCCAGGCGAATGCAACGAATATTCCAACCAGGTTTGCGACAAGGTAGTAGACCCCTGCGATGTCCGCAAGGAGGTAGAGGACTACCATATTGATGGCAAGCCCGCCCACCGAGACGGCCTGGAACGATAGAAAACGCTGGATCCTCCGCCCGAACCTGAGGTCTCTTGAGGATTTAAACGTCCAGACGTCGTTCCAGATGAAGTTGTTCACGATCGAGAGTTCGATCGCGATTGCGGCGGAGACGAGGTAGTAGAGCCCGGCAATCTCGGTCAGGGCGTAGAGGAGCCCCATGTTGACGAAGATGCCCGAGAGCCCGACGAGGCCGAACCGGACGATCTTCACCCACTCATCCCAGACTGGTCCGGCCCGGCGGGTTCCCGTGAAGCGGGCGATACCGGCGCACTGCCGGAGGTAGTCCATCATCGTATCCAGACGGAGTTTGCTCGTCCCCTCCTCGCGGTCCTTAAAGACGAAGGGGATCTCGACGAACGAGTGCCACCGGCCCCTGCCGAGGACCTCCATCAAGATCTTGTAGCCCCGGGGCGCAAGCGGGGCGCCGGCGACAACCTCACGCCGGACGGCGAAGAACCCGCTCACGGGGTCGGTGACCTCCGGGAAGAGCACGCGCCCGAACGCCGTGGCCCCGAGCGATATGACCCTGCGTTTGAGCGGCCACTGCTCGATATCCCCGCCCTTCATGTACCTGCTCCCGATGGCGATGTCCGCCCCGTCCCGTACCGCCTCGTAGAAGCGGGGGATGAGCTCGGGCGGGTGCGAGAAGTCGGCGTCGATGACCTGGAGGATATCCGAACGCGCCTTCCCGAACCCCTCGACGACCGACTGGGAGAGGCCGTGGTCATCCTTGCGCACGATCAGCCGGACGTTGCCGTTTTGGCCGGCGATCTCCTCGACGATTCCGATCGTCCGGTCTTTTGAGGAGTCGTCCACCACCAGGACCTCGCCGCGGATGCCGCTTTGCCGGAAGACTTCGTTGACCGCTCCGATGATCGCGGCGATGTTCTCCTCCTCGTTGAAGGTCGGGATGATCACCGAGAGATCGTAGGTATCGGCCGTTGCAATCTCCTCCTTAAGCCGACACAAAGAGGTAGATCCCCATGCGCTGCCCGGAAAACTCTGCATTCTTATCAAGCCAGCCCAGCGCATCGCCGGTGGGGTCCACGGCGAGGATATCCCAGGTCACCACGTAGAACGTCTGTCTGCCGGGATACTGCTCCTGGATCGCTCGAAGGTCTTCTCCAGTATTCGCTCCAAGTTCGATGGTTTCATCAGTTGCATTGCTGTAGTAGTAGTCGAGCGGCTGCGCCATGTAAGGCGGCAGCACGACGACGATATCCCCCGCTCCCGTCATCCCGCTGAGTTCCGCGGAGAACCCCCGCCAGTCGTTCTTCTGGGGCGTCGTGTAGTAGGTCGCAAGAAAGGGCGTGCTGATGAGGACCGCAGCCGCGACAGCGAGGTAAACGGCCCTCCCGTCTTTCACGAGGGCATAGAGCGCGGGATACGCCGACGCGATCCCGACGAAGTAGACCGGAAGGAGGTAGATGAGGTAGCGGGGTATCATCGGCATCCGTGAAGAGAGGGCGAGGCTTGCGACGAGTGGGAGGACCATCATGAAGACGAGGAGGAGCGCCCCGTTCCGGTCCTCGCGCCAGGTGACGGCGACGCCGACCAGGAAGAGGACGATAAACGCTGCCATGACGAGGTCGCTGAACCCCGATACCTGGAGAAGGGTCTGGTAGACGACATCGAACCCCTGGACGCCGAAGGTCGGTGCGGACGAGGTCCTCACGAGGAAGAGGTTGACCGTGACGATGAGGAGGGGGAGGCTTGCCGCGACGAACGCGACGACCGAGATGACCGGATTTCTCGCGCTCCGGAGATCGCGCCGGATATCGCCGGCACGGGTTACCAGGGCGTGGAGGATGAGGACGGCGACGGGCACGATGGCGTAGAAGTGCATCCAGAAGGCGACCGCGGAAAAGAGCCCGAAGAAGACCCAGGAACGGGTCTCGTCCGACCGGCTCGCCCTCACGTAGAAGAGGAGCGCAAGGGAGAAGAAGAAGAGCATCGGGGCGTACGCCCGGGCCTCCTGGGAGTAGAAGATGTGGAAGGGCGAGAACGCGAGGAGGGCGGCGGCGATGAGTCCGACGTCGCGGTCCCGGAACTCCTTTCCGACGAGGTACACGACCGGGATCGTCAGGACGCCGAGGAGTGCGGGGAGGAGGCGGAGCACGAACTCGCTCTCCCCAAAGAGGAGCATCCCGTGCTCCAGCCAGTAGAAGAGCGGCGGGTTGAACTCCCCTCCCGCGGTGCTCTCCCAGATGCCGGCAAGCGTTTGCCGGGCGAACGTGAGGGTCGAGGCCTCGTCGAGCCAGAGCGAGTTCCCGCCGAGGTTGTAGAACCGGAGGAGGAGCCCGGCGATCGTCAGCCCGATGAGGACCTGCAGGTGCCTGCTGGATCGAACGGACGTTATGACCGTATCAAAGGGAGAAGGGCGTGACGGTGCCGGAGCAGGGGTGCCGGCGCCGGGATCCACCCTGCTGTCGCATGTCTCTGTCTCGCGCTTTGTCCGTTTTCCCTGCTTCTTACCCATATGTAATCATCAGTCATTGAGCGCAAATGCAGATATACGTTACCGGATGGCGCGGGGAGCGGCGGCGGGTGAGCCAAGCGTTACGGGGGGTTCGCGCCCCCGGCCGGGCCCGGCGGCGAATCCGGCTGGTCTGGAATCCTTTCGCCGTCGGACTCGCAGGAGACGCCGGGAGGAGAGGAGCCCGACCCGGGGTACCTGACGCCGGTGACCCCGTACCCCACGGCAACGAGCAGTATGGCCGGCCCCACGTTCAGCATGCCGCCGGAGGTCGCGCCGACGCCCGACATGTACGTGATCATCTACAACCGGACGGCACAGTTCGTCCAGACGACTGAGGCCTTCGCCTTTGACCTGACCGCGCCTCCGCTCCTGATCGACTTCACGGTGGAGCCGAAGATGATCACGCGGGAAGTGCAAGCAAAGAGCGACTACATGGACAGGAAGTATAAGACCTACAAGCAGAACTTCCCGAGCGAAGATGCATGGTTTAAGGTGACCGTGTGGGACCGCGGCTCCGGCGCGATTGTGGCCGAGAACGGTTTCGGTAAACTCTACAGCGCAGATACCCATAAGCAGATCTACGTGGGCCGGTCCGGGGACTACCAGATCGAGCTCTCCGGAAACGACGTGAAGGTGCACGTGCTGATGCGTGCAGGGGGCGTGTAGACCCGCCGGCACATCCCCCGGGCCCGCCCCTTATCCCGGCGCCTGCAGCCTCCCCGCACGGTGTTGCGTCCCCCGGGTGAGCAATCCTTTTTAAGGTGGACAGCGTAGTAATTAGGGGTAAGACACTTATTTTCGTGTCCCGGTAGGGTAGTGGATATCCTAGAAGCCTGCGGAGCTTTTGACCCGGGTTCAAATCCCGGCCGGGGCGTTTTGTTTTGGGGTTGAGGCCCCTCCCGCCAGTTTTACCGCCCTTGCGTGACCCCGGGTATGCTTCCACGCTGTCTGTCCGGCCTTTTCACCCCGGGTGCGTCCCCTCCTCGGGGTCTGCCCCGTACTGCTGCTTCCCCGCGAAGGCCGCGCAGGGCGGACGTATCCGCCGGGGATCTATCGCTGCACCTCGGGAACGGCAAAAAAGGCGTATCAGGGGTCTTCTTTCTTTGTTGCTGCTATCCGGACGAAGATCGGCGCCGGGGGCTCCGCATCGTCTCCGTGCCTTCGCAGGAACTTCCTGACGTTCGCCGATTCGATCCATCCCCGGTCGAGTCGAGTGATGATCTCATCGATCCGGTTCGACTGGTCGAGGATCTTCCTCGCGAGCGGGTCGTCGATCATCTCCGCATACCCGACGATCACCTGCAACGGGTTCCTGATATGGTCCCCGAGGATGGCAAACTGCTCGATGTTCTTCCCGAGCTGCGTGTATGCCTCCCGTTTCATCTGGTCGGTGACCACCCGCTCGGTGATGTCCATGACGATCAGCATGATGCAGAGCGGCTGCCCGGCATCGTTCTGCACGACGCTGCCCGATACCTGGATATGAAACGGGGCTCCGCCACTCTGTAGCCCGATCGTCTCTTCCACGATTGCACGGTCTTTGAGGAGATGGTCCGCAACCTTTTCGCCGACGGCGGGATCTGCAAAGAATGCCGCGAGATTCCTCCCCGCGAGCGCTCCCCCCCGCTCGTACCCGAACATCGAGACAAAACCCGGGTTGGCGTACATGATCGCCCCGGTGAGGTCGGCGATGAGGATACCGTTGGTCGACGATGCAAGAGCGCTCTCCTTGATCTTGAGCTCTCTCTCGGCCTGGAGCCGGTCGGTGATATCCCGCGCAATCGCTACGATATACTGCTCGCCGTCGAAGGCGACAAACCGGGCGGTGACCTCCATCGGGATCTCCCGCCCCTCCCGCGAGACCAGCGATGCGATGCAGGTCCAGTGGGATGCTGGCGGCTGATCGCAGTTCATCCTGACGAACTCGGCAAACCCGGCCTTCTGCTGCGGGGCAACCAGGTTGAGAAACGGTGTCGTGAGCAGTTCTTCCCTTGAGTAGCCAAGACACATCCCCGCAGATGCGTTCACGTCCGCAAGGTTCCCGGTCTCTGCATGGATCAGGAATATTGCATCGTGCGTCTGGTCGAGCAGGGCCCTGAACCGCTCGAGTTCCGCAAGCCGGCTCTGCAGCTCCGGGTAGTAACTCTTGTGCAGGGACGCCTCTCCAAGGCCGATGATCTTCTCCCGGAGTGTATCCGGGTCGTCAGGGGGGTCAGAGCGCATACTCATAGATCCGCTCGATATCTTCGCAGGTGAGTCTGCGCGGGTTCGTCACCAGGCAGGGGTCGGCGTACGCTTTCGCGGCAAGGGTGCGGATCCCGTCCTCCGACACACCTGCGGCGGCGAGGGTCTCCGTGATGCCGAGCGTCCTCCGAAACGCCGCCACCATCTCTGCAAGGGTCGTTTTTTCGTCCTGTCCCCGGCCGATGATCGCTCTTATGCGGTCGTAGCGGTCCGGCGCCGCCTCGTAGTTGGCCGAGATCACGTGCTCAAGGAGGAGCGCGTTGCACCGCCCGTGCGGAAGATCCAGGGTACCCCCGAGACTGTGGGCCATCGCGTGGGCGGCACCGAGGCTCGCGTTCGAGAACGCAAGTCCGGCATGGAGGCTGGCAAGGAGCGTCGAAAACCGCAGGTTCAGGTCTTCGGGCGCGTCGATGACCGCGGGCAGGGCGGTGTGGATGAGCCGTATCGCCTCGAGGGCATGCAGGTCGGTCATCGGGGAACTGGCATTCGAGACATAGGCCTCGATCGCGTGGCAGAGGGCGTCCATGCCGGTATCCACGGTCAGTTCAGGGGGCATCGTCATCAGGGGTTCGGGATCGAGCAGGGAGATGTCGGGGACCAGTGTTTTAGAGATGATAGCGATCTTTCGCTTTCTCTCTTCGTCCGTGATGATGGCGAACTGGGAGACGTCGGCAGAACTCCCGGCGGTCGTCGGGATGCAGATGAGAGGCGACGCGGGAACCGGCACCCGATCGACGCCCTCGAACGTGAGGATATCCTGCATGTTGGAGCCCGCGATCCCGATCCCCTTGGCGCAGTCCATCGGGCTCCCCCCGCCGACGGCGACGATGCCGTTGCACTCTTCGAACCGGTAGATCTCCACACCCGCCATCACCTGCCCTGAACGGGGATTGGGAGAGAGGGCATCGAAGACGGTGAACGGTATCCCCGCTTCGGTCAGGCTCTCCCCGACGGCGTCCGCCCAGCCTGCGGCCCGGACGCCCGGGTCGGTGACGAGGAGCACCTGCTTCATCCCGAAGTTGCGTGCATACCGGCCTGCAAGTTGCAGTGCTCCGTGTCCGCAGACAAACTCAGGAGCTACGAATTTTCTCAGGTCAAGTTGGCCTTTCTGGATCACTATGCGGCACCTGGCTGCGAAACGATACCTGACTATGACACAATGGTATTCCGGTGAGTATTCCAGCGATTGAAGCGAGTCTGTTTATCAGCTGTACGGAGCCGGATCCATATATACTTTGGCGAATACCCCGGGAATTGTCCTGGCCAATCAAAGTGTATTGCTGAATAGCAGTCAGGAAATTCATGCTGATTATGAAATTTCGCACAAGACCGGCGGAGGAGAAATACAAATAACCGTGATCTCCTGCACCGCTCTGGTCAGTGCCACGCCATCTTGCCGGAGCATGCATGGACTGCAGTCATGCGTATCGACCGCACCTTTATTACGTTGTACGGGGTAGCGAGGCGTATGGCCGAGAAGAGTCGCCCACCACTGCCGCCGTTCACGTATGAAACGGCGGTGCAGAAGGTCCGTATGGCCGAGGATGCCTGGAACTCCCGTGACCCTGAGAGGGTTTCGCTCGCGTACAGTATCGACAGCGTCTGGCGCAACAGAGCGGAGTTCATCAGCGGCCGCGAGGAGATCGTCGCATTTCTGCAGCGGAAATGGTCAAAAGAGCTTGATTACCGCCTGATTAAGGAGGTCTGGGCATTTCATGAGGCGCGTATCGCCGTACGGTTCGCATACGAATGGCACGACGATTCGGGTAACTGGTTCCGGTCCTACGGGAACGAGAACTGGGAGTTCGACGAGTCCGGCCTGATGCGCCGCCGTTACGCGAGCATCAACGATCTCCCGATCAGCGAGGGGGAGCGGAAGTATCATTGGCCGCTCGGGCGGCGCCCCGACGATCATCCCGGATTGTCCGACCTGGGGCTGTAACCTTCCCGGAGTTGGGGGCAAAGACGATTGCGAAGCCGCCGCTCTGTCCACAACTCTCCAGAAAGGGGAGCCGGGGCAGGTTCCCTGCCGGCCCTCTCTGAGAGAACCCGGGCTCACTCCTCGACGGCGATCTCCGAGATGTAGGCCACGCCCACCTTCGCCCGCCGGACCCGGGTGCTCTCCTTGAGGTGGCGCATATCGACGAACTCGCCCTCGCTCACGATCCGCTCGATCTGCCGCGTGAGGTCGAGCGCCGCGTCCCACGGCACCCCCCGGAAGATGACGCCGTGGTTGTGAAGTTGCAGTTGCTCCGTTTTTGGGCGATTCTGGTCGGTGAGGGCGGAGAGGCGCTCGTCGCTGCAGGCAGAGTAGTCTATCCCGAACCCGAAGCTGACCATCGTGTCGCCGTGATACCTCGGCTCATCGTTCTCTTCGAGCCAATCCTCTGCGTTCTCCTCAGCGTTGATGGGGAGGCCGTTCGCTGGCGATGACGCAGCGATAGGTGATCTCTTCACTCCCAGGCTGCAGACCCCATCGACAACGGCCCACATGGCAAGTGCGATGATGCCGGCAAAATCGCGCCTCTGCTCCCGGGCAACGGCAAAGATCGTGCGGTATACTTCAGAGAGCATGATGCTGCCCTCGTCTCCTGCGTCGATGGTGACGATCTCGTGAAACGGCCCGTCGAGCGCTACGTTATACCCGGAGTAGATGGAGAGTTCTCCGGTGTCCTTCACCGGTGTGAAGAAGTCGGGTGTGGCGTTTCCGTCGGTCGGCAGCCATACGACCGAGCCGTGCAGGGTGATCATCTCCCCAAGGAGCGGGAGCGTCTCCGCCACGCCCTCTCCGAGCGCGCCGATCCCGAGCGAGTAGTGGAGAGCTGAAAACGGTATTGCGCGGATGTCTCCTTCAGTCAGGCGAGCGCGCAGCATCTTATCCAGGCTGCCGGTGACCCGGAGCGACGCACTCCGTGCAGAGGTCGGCTCGATGGTATAGGCCACGCCGCCCCTCGTGAACGGGGTCCGGGCCAGTTCGTTGATGACCGAGAGGCTGTCCTGCGGTTTTCTGCAGGCGAGGACGGCCTCCCCGACCGTGGGGTAGAGGGAGAATACCGGCGTCACGCCGGCCATATCGAGAACGCTTTTCGGGTACTCCTGCACCCCGGCAAGGGCCAGGACGCCGCTCCGCTCTTTCAATCGTTTCTTTACGGCAAGAAGAACCCGGATGCCCGCACTGCTCAGGTAACTTACTCCTGCAAGGTCGAAGACGACCGACCGGTCGTCGTCCTGCAGCGACGCCTGCACGGCATCGGAGAGCTCTCCCGCACCGTAGCCGTCAAGCCTTCCGCGCATCACGAACGTCAGGATGCCATCTCTTCTCTCGGTCGCTAGGTCCATATGTATCCCGGTACAGGTATCGGAACGCTCCCGGTTATTTTTACCGAACCGTCTCCGGCCTCTTCCACCGACAGAGATGCAACCGCACGTGACCGGACCCTGCTTACTCACCGTAAGCCGCAAAAACACCTACAGAGAACAGATGAAAAGATAGAATGCGGGGTTATAGTTATTTGAAAAAAATTTGACATCCACCGCTGGGGGTATGATCACGGAGGTGGATGAAGTGCCCCACTGACAAGACGATGGTGGGTCATGCTCTTCTGAAGGGTTGGGGAGGACTGACCACCCCGTCCGATTGGTGTGTCATGCTGTAGGGTGCCCTCCAGGATCGGGATGGGGTTCGAATTCTGAAGGGTCGGTGGGAGGGACCACCTTACGGTTTTTTATCCAACCTGACTCGATTAATCGATCAACCGTTTAACAGCAGGGGTATTCAAATTAATATCCCCAGATCCTGTAATACGCATCTTTATCTGTCTGAGCGCTTCCCGACCGACGTCACGCATATTAGCTTCCGCAGTGGGCATCGCTAAAATTTGCTGTATAATCGTGTCTTTATCTCTAAAGATTTGCGGATTTAACACATTCAGCGGTTGCTCATCAATTTTGTTCGCCTCTTTACCGATGTAGATTACCCTCTGGGCGTCAACGGGCCTCCGCGCAAGATAGCCGATATCGCCTTTATATTTGTATTCGGGGTGGGTGAAGTACTGAAGTATTGTTGTGCTGAGGGACTTGAAATTGTGCAGCCCGGACATCGTTTCCCCCGTGTTATAATCGATAAAAGGCTGATGCACTACGGTTTGCGGATAACTTGAGTACGGCGATAGAGGCTTGACTACCTTGCCCTTGTTATTAGTCGTCTGGAACCCCACGATAACGAAGTTGAATGGTTTAATCGTTGCATTCCAACGCTTGCGTTTATTCATGCTAGAGAATCGGTTCCAAACAGGTGATGTGCTCACAGTCAGACGGGAAAGCGCATATAGGGACCTATACTTCTCTATAATCTCCTCCCTAGAGATCTTCCTGTAGTGTAGGCAGAGCAGATCACGCCAGATCTCTGCGTGCCAGTGTTCCACACCCCGTGGATATGGGTTCAGGAGATGTCCGAGCCCGTGGAGCTTGTAGTCTATCAGATCAATTTCCCCGCTGTCATAGCGATAGAGAGCATAGCGTTTTGATGAAATCCCATAGAACCAGACGTTTACCTTACCTGTTTCGAGTTTCAAGATGGGGATGTCGATACCATAGGGATTCAGCGGTTGGAAAAACGCTGAAAGTTCGTTTGCATAACCCACGGGCGCAAAAACACTGTCTGTGTCCATGTATGCATGGGGGACCCCCCTAGCCTGCAGCCAGGCCTCTGCCATAGCGAGGAGCAACCTGGAGGCGGATGTGATAATAACCGCAAGAAGTGGATTGAAAAAATGGCCCGGTCGTTCAAATCGGTTGCCTTCTGTCGAGAAGCAGCCCAGCCCATACACATCTAATGCAGTTTTGTGGTCCTCCGGGTTCAACTCTATGAATATCCCATAACTCATCGCGTTGACGAGAATTTTCATTGCCTGTGCTCGGCTCTCCAACCGTCCATGTTCAGGGTCACTCCTATCCATTCCCTTCATGCGCTGCTTAATTTTCTGCCGTTCCTCAACTAACAACTGAATGAGATTATCAGTTTTGGGATCTATCCCGATGCCAAGGATCTCTGATCGGGTTAACCCCGGTTGCATGCCTTTGGGAACAAACTTTACCGCTTCGAGGACCTCCGGAGCCTTCCCCGTCAGGATACATGAGGCAATGACATCAGGCAGGGCGTACCACAGTGGGGTGTCGGAGCTAAGGGGGTTGATGCCCACGTTGAAGGATTCGCCACCCCCTTTATAGTCCATCCGGACGGGAAGGATATCCCCAACCGGTTTGATCATCACCATGACAGTGAGCCCTTCCCAACTACACGGGTCCTGCAGGAACGCGAGATCGACGTGTGCCAACAGATCGCGAACCTCTTCTGTCACGACCTCGGCATCTATCCATCTAGCAACAATAAACGGCCAGAGCTTGAGCAGCATGGTGACAGTGGGATACATGCTTGTAAAGTCAAGAACCGTGACCTGATGTGGCTCTTTGCGCACCCTGCATTCAGTTCGTCCGCCGTAATAGGCTGTCATAATATGACCGATAGTGTTACTAGCACCTGACAACGGAGTTCGCCTAATGCCAAGTTGTTTGAGGGCAAATTTTGCAAGCGACGCAGAGCTATAGATCTTGGTAAGCGGAGCCTGGATCTGGTAAAGGTCTAATTCCGCACAGAGGCGCGTGTATACCTCAAACGTGGTTACAACATCGGTGATGAGATAATCGATATAATTCTCTGTAACCGTTCCGTGTTCGTCAACGGTCATTTTCCGGGTTTTCGTGGCTAATTTTTCCGCCGCTTTCGCTAGCGGGATATGACGGCTCTGTAAAAAAATTTCAGCGAGTCTTTGGACGTCCAAAAAGTGCCCTGGGAAGTGAGGCGTATCTCTCTTTTTCCTCATGGATGAAAACTTAAAGGTGTAGGCCATCCCCAACTGTTTCACAATTACACGGGGCTTGAACTTGTCGCTGGAAAGCGTAAATGTAAACCCCCCCTTATTCCGCTTTCTCGACTTTCCCGCCTTCGTTGCGATCCGACTTATATCGAACGCGAGGTTGTATCCTATGCAGAGGGTGTGAAGTTCATATACCTCAGGATAGAACACATCGTCGATAAATTCTGGGAGCGAATACAACCCAATGCAGTTCTCCGTTGCATAGGACTTCAGCGTCGCCATCTCTTCCTTGGTGAGCATTGAAGGGTCGTGGAATAACCCTTCATGTTGGATGTATCCGTCGTGGTATACCCGAAAGTACCCGATCTTGAGGTTCTGATAAGCATCTATTGTGGTTTCCGTATCGAAAACCAACACTCTGGAGTGTCGAAGCGGCGGATCCTCACGTTTCTTCGTGAAAAACGCTTTCGGGCGCACTGTTTTTTGTGTGTACACCCGTAACGCCAGTTTATCCATCACGTGTCCACCTCCTTAAGGGCCTGATCGATGCGATTTTTTCCCCACACTACGGCGAGCGCTCCTATGCTTACTCCGATAAACGGAAGCCCCGTTCTGTCCTTCGGTGGAAGTTTGTTCTGTTCGGCGGTGATTTTCGCGTGACAATTCTTGCACAGCGGGACTTTCACCTCCGAAAGTTTCCTTCCAAATATGTGGTGGCGCTCGATCACGCTGGGATCATTTTCCCCACAGGCTATACAACAAATCTTGGCATCGCCATCCCTGATCATTTTCTGGATTGTTTCGCAATATGTGTCTTTATGCATAGATCCTCACTCCTCGGTATGATAGATCTCAAAGAATTCTGGCTCTTCCTGCATTTCGTGGTACAGATAGAGTTTTTCCAGGTCGGTCTCGAAGTAGTGGGCAACACCGTGCGCATCGAGAACCCTCTTACCGACAAACTCTGCCAACGCGGATTGATTACGCGCCTCAAGCGCATTGCTCACCGCCGCCATGTATCTACCAATGAGCGACCGGTCCTGGCTTTTCGCGGTGACAATCGACCTAATCCCTGTGTCCCGCACGAAAAAGCTCATTTCGACTTCGATCGTGTCAGCAGGTGCGCACCGCAACGTCTGCTGTTTTTGGTCCCAGCAGAGGTAGTATGGTGCAAGATGGGTAAGCACCTCACTCTCTGTCAGCCCAACAGCGCTTATCGCGCTCTGGAACTCCGCCCCGGCCCGTAATTGACGCAGCGCATTTACGGCGAGTGAACGGATACACTTCTGCTGGGGGGTTAGGTCCTCCCACCGCGTTCGTGTGAGCGTGTGGTCCGCGTACCGCACATGTACCAGTTCTTTCCGGGTTTGGTCGGGACAGAGGTGATGTTTAAGGTGTATCCTTTGTGCATACCTGCTCTCTGCTCGCTCAACCTTAGCCCAGTCATCGTAGGTTGGATACCCACGTGCAAATTGTCCCATAGTTATCGGTTGATTACGCCCCTCCTGCGTCCTACCAACGTGTCCCAGCCGAGATGAGCCGCGGACCAATCCCCCTGCTCGACCATCGATTTACGGGGCTGGCAGTGCTCAAACGCGACTTTAATCGATCTTTCCATACACCAGAGGGATTGTGTTTTGGATATATAATTGTATCTTTTGGTAACATCTTTGGTAACAACTTTTGGGTTAATAATTGGACATAAGAGGTGAGGATATACATAATTATTAAATATAAGTTCGAATTATAGATTACTTTGATAGCGACACGACATGGGGTTAAGGATGAGGATTCGCGAGTTTGATGAAAAAATCCTGTCAGAACTTGAGCAGGCCGGGTATATCCGCAGGAAGGACCTCCTTGAGGTTCTGAAAACGAAGTATGCAAAAGAGAAAGGGTTTAGCACCACGTCGCTCAATCGAAGGATTGGTGAACTAATCAGCGCTGGCAAAATCGGGGTTATCGAACCAGCAGAGTTCGCAGAGTATGGCATCTCTGATGAGGATAAACGTGCGAAGTACCTCATATCAGGCCCTTATGCCGATAAGAAAAGAGTTGTCGATGGCCTAATAGTCAAATCTTCAACAGGTGATCAATTCGAGAAGCGCCTCGCACTCAAGGAAATCAAGCGTAACTTGGCTGAGTACTCCTTAAACCCCGTTCAGTTATCCCACCTGTCTACGTGTTTGGGTGCTGATGAGGATACAGATAAACTGGTTATTGAAATCCTGCACGAAGCCCTCCTTAAACAGAGATCATGCATTGGTGAGGAGGAACGGGCATCATTAATTGGAGACATACGCCAAGCACTTGGTGCATATACCCTCCCTCCGGTCAATACAAGTAAAAATCTCTTGTTAGAGATATTAGGGTTTTTTTCCGATGAGTTCGTGGTAGAGATGCTGAAAGTGGATCTTGAAAGAGTCGAAGGCGAAAAGGAGTTGCTATCTAAAGAAGACGACGAAGTTCGGAAAAAGACGTGGATAAAGACCGTCTATCATTCAAAATACCTGATCCATGCGTTTGAAGAGAATATAGACAGCCTCATCGAGCAGATGTGGAAATACAACGAGATGGGGAAAAAGGAAGGGCACCTGGATGAGCGTAAAATTGCGTTAATCATTGATGACCTTCTCGATTACATAGCCGAAAACAGAGATAAGGCCATCTACTATGAGAAGATGTGCGGAGCCCGGAAATGAAGTTCATGCTGCTCAATGGGCATGGGATCCGCATGAATATCGACGGTGCAAAGCTCCATGTCCGGGACGGGAAGTTCTCCACAAAAGAGGAGCCAGTATCCTATGTTTTCGCACCGAAGAAGATCGATGTTGATTCGATTGCCATCTATGGCCAGAGCGGGACCATCTCCATCCCTGCTATACGCTGGCTGGTCAAGCAGGGTATACAGGTGACGGTGCTCAACTGGGACGGTAAGTTGCTCACCACGATGCTCCCGCCTGAGAGCGTCCAGGTGAAGACAAAGTTTGACCAGTACCGTGCCTACGAGAATACGGCGCTCAGGATACAGATTGCCCGGAAACTGATCGAAGCAAAGTTCGAGCGGACACGGCTTGTTCTCGACTACCTGGGACAGAGATACCCGAACATTGGTACGGATATTGAACGGGATGCTTCCAAGCTCAGTGACACAAATACGATCCGGGAAGTAATGGGTGTTGAGGGGGCGGTTGCACAGTTATATTGGAGTGAATTTCAGAAGATTATCCCGGATAAGTATGAGTTTGACGGGCGGAACATCGGCAAGACAGGACGCCCGATGGGGGCCGTGGACACTGTTAACTGTATGCTCAATTATGGATATTCACTGCTGGAAGCCGAATGCTTGCGGGCCATCAACAGCACCGGTCTGGACTCGCACGTCGGTTTCCTCCACGAGATGCAACCGGGGAAGTACAGTCTCGCCTACGACCTGCAGGAGCCCTTCAGGTTCCTGGTAGACCTCGCCGTGATCACGCTCATCGAGAGTGAGGCAATGACGAAAAGTGACTTTGTCAGGACCGAAAACTACAACCTCCGCCTCCGGCCCACCGGCGCACGCAAAGTCACCGAGGAAGTCAACAGGTGGTTTAACAAGGCAGTGGAGTATCAGGGGAAGGAATCTGCATGGAGTTATATCATCTTCCTGAAGACCAGAGAACTGGCACACTACCTCTCCGGAAAGAAGCGGAAATTCGAATTTTCAACCCCCGCATACGAGATCGACCGGCAGGACTCCGATGAGATGCGCCGGAAGATACTCGCGATTCCTTACGCTGAGTGGAAGAAGATGGGCTTTTCCAAGGGGACGCTGCACTACCTGAAGAAGAACGCGCGGGACGGGAAACCGTTCACGATGAACAAGCATGTGCGGGAACGGTTGGAGCGGGTGGGTGATGTAGATTGGCTTATAGGTCAACGATAAAGTGGAGGACAGATTCTTAAAGTTAGAGGGGAGAGTTTAGGGCTCTCCGATAATCGAATAGTTGATCACAGATTGCCGCAGATATAAACATCTAAAAAATAGAAAATTAAAGTTGCCAGTAAACAAGATCTGTTCCTGTAAACAGGGTACCAAAGTCATAATAAAGTCTTATTCCGGTTGCGGATGACGGGACGGTGAAAACAAACTTTCCCTTTACTTTTTGATTCGGATATAACTCTTGGAGTAACGGGAAATTGTCATCACCAGAATATAGATCCGGATCATATCGGTAACCCTCAGAATCGGATAGGCTAAAATCAGACGAAGTTGCATATGTGGATCTCGAACCGGTGTATTTCACCTCAGCATCAACCAACACATAGTCTTTTCCAGGGTCCGCGGATTTCGTCCAGTATTTTTCAAGAATCGATGAATAATACTTATAAGATCTAGTTCGTTCTGCAGAAATGACAGTCACTACCATATCTGAGGTTTCAGCAGATTCCCCTATGCTTAGTACAAGCACTTCTGGGGTTGCGGATGTTGTTACCGAAGATGTGCTACTAGAAGAGGATGAGTATGCAGGTGTGTATGATGCCGCTGTTGTTTTTGACACGCTGTCTGTTGTACTACAACATCCAACACACAAACCAATTGCTATGAGTACAACCAAGGTTGCAATCGACAAGACTATATTTCTCTTTCCCACAATTCCACCTAATCAATAACAGTTCAATCAATTTATTAACCCTTTCGAAATTAATCCTTCCACTCAACAAAACAGTGTATATTATTACCTAAGGTATGGCTAAACTTAAACAAGATCTGCTTGAGGAATTGAATGGTGAAAAAGCACGACAGAATACTAACAACAATTATTGTATCATTCACAATTTTAATATGTGCCTTTACAGCCCTTCAATTTCTTACACCTCTATTTATCGAAGAACGCTCAGTTATTATAACCAAAGATTGTAACGGCAATAACTATTATATTTATAAAGGCGATACAACCGGTATCTACCTTGTATTTTATGACATTGGCAAGTTAATATGTCATCAAAAATCTCAACGTTCGTTAAAGATTAATGGAAACCAAATGCCCATATGTGTAAGATGCTTGGGCATATTACTGGGTGTCAACTGCGCACTTATTCTATCGGCATTTGTATGTACAAATGTTAAATCATCTAGTTATTGCGGCAACTGTTTTACTAATCCTTTCAACCGTATAATAAAACTAAAAAAATGGGAGAAATTTTCTCTTGTATTTTTAAGCCTGCTATTCACTCTACCCATGGTCATTGATGGGTTAGCACAGATTTTCACATCCTATGAAAGTTCAACTATAATGAGACTCACAACTGGGTTTTTCTTTGGAATCATCGAAGGTCTGCTTGTTGTAGGGTTAATTATAGTGATATATGCCTTTTGGAAAAAATGAATATGCAATTCTATTTGTCAAATCGACAGTAACTCACTGATACGGCCCTGTTTTTCACTATCTGCTATGCCCATATCAACATATCAGGGTATTTTCGCGATAAACGTCTCTACTCTAGGCCTCAGGGATGTGGTGAATATATTCTCCCAGTCTTTGGGGAAGAGCAATCCTTTCATCACCCTGCGATAGGACCCCCCCGCGCGGGTGGTCACTTCTACCAAACCCTTCAGAAGAGCATGACCCACCATCGTCTTGTCAGTGGGGCACTTCATCCACCTCCGTGATCATACCCCCAGCGGTGGATGTCAAATTTTTTTCAAATAACTATAACCCAAAGATAGAATGCGAGGGAGGCGATTCGAACGCCCGAACACCTTCGTGACAAGGCCCTCAACCTTGCGCCTTTGACCTGGCTCGGCAACCCTCGCCCTGTTCTTCTCTATACAACGCACTGCAACCATAAAACATCTTGCTCTCCGGGCCCGTGCCCTTGCTGTCCCGGAGGCCGGGAGCCGCCGCCGGACCGCGATCCCGGGTACAGACCTGGACCATGGCGCACCGTGACCCGCGTCGGTGTATATTTATGCGCCCGGTTCCAACATTCCCGCATGTGGGCCGACATCTCACGGGAGTTCGCCGATTCACCGTCTCAGACCAGGGTAGTCCGGTTCCTGCTGGAGAACGGGTTCGGTATCAACGAAGAGGGGCGCATCGTCTGCAACGGCGTCGAGATCCCCGCCACGCACATCGGCAGGGCGATCGAGACCGACCGGAGAGTCGTAGACGCCACAGCCCGGCGCATCCTCGAGAACCCGGAACTACGGGAGGTCTTCATCCGTATGCGCGCTGCGCCCGACCTCTCCCGGGTCGCCGAGGCCCTCGGCCTCTCGGTCATCACGCTGTATCCCAGGGACGCGCAACAGAAGGGGATCGTCGGTGCGGCGGTCAAGGTCCTCGTCGACCACGACCTCTCCATCCGCCAGATCTTCGTCACCGACCCCTACCTCGCAGAAGAGCCCAGGCTCGTGATGATCGTCGATGAGGGACGGGTCCCAGCATCGGTCTACGAAGACCTGCGCGCGCTCCCGCAGGTGAAACGGCTGGTTATCTGAAGAGTTCCATATCAAGCCCGAGCCGGCGGATCCGCCTCCTCTGCCGGCGCGGGAGGGCGATCGCATACGCCATCCGCTCCTCCATCGTGATGACGCGCGTCCCCTTCACCAGGTTGTCCGCGTGGGCGACGATCTTCTCCTCGATCGTCTGAGGCACGCAGTCGCGCGGTGCAAGACCCTGGAGCGAGCACTCGTCGGCCGTCAGCCCGGCGCCGATATGCCGTTCGACGATTGCGGCGATCGCCTCACCAAGGCCGAACGAGCGGCATATCGCGCCGCCCGCTTCGGCGTGACAAAGGTCGTGCGTCACCCCCCGGCCGATGTCGTGGAGGAGGGCGCCGGCCTCGATGAGATCGCGGTCGACCAGGGGGTCGGCGGCGTAGGTGAGCGCAAGGTCGCGCACCGCCCGGCAGTGTGCGATGACGTCCTCGGAGCACCCGGCGCGCCTGAGGAGGGCGATGCAGTCCTCTTCACGCACTCCCGAGGCTCTCCTTGATCCTGTCGACCCTCCGGCGGAGGGCGGTGGCGATGAGCTCGTTATCGAAGTGCTCAAGCATCTTCTCGCAGTTCGGGCACTCGAAGTTCCAGCTCGCCGCATCCGTGAACGTATAGATGACGCCGCAGTCCTTGCACATGTAAAAGTCGTTCTTCTCCTCGTAGGTGAGCCGCGCGTCGAGGTGTTCGAGCACGTCGCGGATCTCCTCCTCGATCACGTCGTGGAGGCGGTCCAGGCGGAGGTGCCAGAGGTAGGTGAGCCAGCCGGTCTCGGTGTTCTTCAGGCGCCGGTACTCGGCGAGACGCTTCTCGTAGAGCGTGTAGAGGGTGTGGCGGACGGTGTTGAGGTTGACCCCGGTCTTCTCGGCGAGTTCCTCGTCGCTGTGCTCCCCCTCTTCGGGGAACCGCCTGAGAAGTTCGATGCCTTCCTCCCCGATCAGTCGCAGGATATAGGCGTTGATTGCCGGATCGGTTAAGAGTTCAGTGATGGATACCATGGTTCATTCTCCCCCGCAGATGATATTGTATAATAGGTGTTCGGGATCGATACCCACCATACTGTGCGCTCAACCCTTAATTCCCTTTCCTGTCCCCCGGGGCGGTTGACTCCCCGATCAATCTCCGGGCGGCCGCAGCGTTCCGCTCGAGGTCCAGAAGCGCCGCCGCCTCCGTCTCCGCGCACCCAAAGACGCTCACGACGGCGTGGCCCTCCTCGAACTCCGTCCCGGGCCAGGGGATGTCGGCGACGTGCGGCGCAAGCGCCGAGAGGTCCGTATCAAGCCGCATGTCCCGCTCCGCAAAGAGGATCCGCCGGACCCCGACCCTCCGGGCCGCGGGCCTTGCCGCCGGGAGAACCCCGCGGCAGGCGTCCACGTGCATGGCAAAGACGTTCTCTCCGGTCGCCATCTCCACGGTATCGAGGGTGGCCTGGAACCGGGGGTTGATCTCGATCGCCCAGGGTTTCTCCCCGGCCATGAAGTCGATCCCGACCGAGCCCACGCAGCCGCTCGCGGCAGCAATCCGTTCCGCGCACGCGATCATCTCCCCGGCAAGCGGGTGGGAGAACGGGGTTATCGACCCGGCAAACCCGTGCGCGCACTCGCCCTCACCCCGCAGGATCTGCCGGTTGACTGCTATGGCCCGCGCACGCCGGCCGTCCGCGACGCAGGAGACGCTTGACGGGATCCCGTCGACGAGGCGCTGTGCGACGTAGGGCACGTCCGGCCAGGTCTCCTCCCACCGGCGGAGTTCCTCCTCGGTCCGCGCGACGGCGTTCCGCCACCCTCCCGCTCCCCGGCGCGGCTTGACCATCACCGGATAGCGATCGCTCCCCGCAAGCGGCGGGACCGGGACGTCCAGCCCCTCGAAGAACCGCTGGATCTCGAGTTTGTCGAGGAACCGCTCCACTTTCGCGGGCGGCGTCCCGCAGAGCGGGATCGTCGTCCCGATGGCCTCGGCGCCCGAGGCGACGACGAGCGCGTCGACCGGGTGGCGGGCGGCGAGCTCGGCGATCTTCTCCGGGAGGTCGGCGAGTTCGTCGAACGGGAGGCGGTCCTCCGTGCACCAGGCGAGGTCCTGGTCGCAGAAGTGGTCGACGGCGTAGACCGTGTAGCCGGCCCGGCGGGCCGACTGCGCCACGTGCCGCGTGGCGAACCCGGCAACCAGCACCCGGCCCTTCACCGCTCCACCGTCTTTTTGCCTGCTTTCGCCGGCTCGATCCGGATCTTCGCGTCCGGGTACTCCCGGTTGAGTTCTTTTCCCTCGAAGAGGTGGTCGAGGAAGAGGGCGAGGCTCGATATCTCCGAGTGGGGCTGGGTCGTCACGGAGACGTTGTAGTCGGCAAGACCGTAGATATCCCCCGGCACCTTCTCCGCCCCCACCACGACGAGCACCCGTTCTTCGCGCCGGATATCGTCGATGACGTCGGTCATCCGGAGCCCGTACATCGTGAGGTGGACGACCCTGCCGCCGCCGGCCTTCCAGTCCCCTATGCACCGGCGCCACGGCACGTCGTTCTCCACAAAGAAGTCTCCCCCCCACCGGGAGGCCACATCCTCGATGCTCGCGATGACACCGGGGTCGTCCGCCGCGAGGTACATCCCCCGGGCGCCGAGCGCCCGCGCCGCGAGCCCGACATGGGTCGTCACCCTTTGATCGCGTTCAGGCCGGTGGCCTATCCGGAGCACCGCTACGGTGGGCGCGCCGCTCAATCCTCTCTCCTCTTTGCCCTGATGACGCCGTTCTCGATGACGAACGGGAGATTCTCCGTCGTATGGCGGCACTGGCACTCGATCAGCGACTCCTGGACGGAGAGGAGCCGCACCCCATCGCCGGACCGCCGGACCAGGAGATAGTGCTCGAGGCGCTCAAGCGATGCCATGACCGCACCGGGTTCAAACCCGGTGGCTGCTACCAGGTCCCGGGCCGTAATGCTGCCGTTTTCGGGAATCCGGTGGTATACGGTCCAGTCCAGATCTTCCTCACGCACACCTATTCTTTTTTCCGGGCGGACCGATATACTTATTCATGCGCCGCCCGCACCGTTCCGGCCGTGCGGGCCGCTACCAGGGCGGTTCTCCGGGAGGAAGGGGGCGCGGGGCGGCACCGAGGTGTGGTGGGACGACGTATGGTCGATTATAAGGAACTGGCGGACCTTGCCGAGAGGCTCTTTGAGGCGAGCGACGACGACGATGAACGCCTCGCGGAGAGGCTTGATACGCTTGACGGAGAGACCCGGGGAGCGCTGCTCGCCTCCGACCTCCTCAACGCCTACCAGGTCTTTTACTACTGTTTCCGGGAGACGCCCGACGACCTCGCGGTGGAGCGGTTGCAGCTCCACGCGGCGTCGGACCTCGCCCGGGGGATCGTCATCGACGAGGTCGATATCTACGATCTGGTCTTTTACCTCATAGGCGGGACGCCCGCCCTCGTCATCACCGACGGGGAGAATACGCTTGCGCGGTTTGAGGGGGAGCGGGCATACGAGGAGACCCTCGAATACCTGGAGGAACACCTGTAGTGCATCGATGCCGGACGATCAACCCGGCGTGAAGACCGCCCCACCGCAGATGGCTCATGCGAAGACGCGGGGAATGGGAAACGGGGCTCGCAACGTTCGACCACGCCGCTTCCCGGCACGGTACCTCCCCGGACATCGCAATCACTGCCCCCGATCCTCGCGGGGAGCGGCGTCCGATAATCCGGAACCGATGCACTATCGCACGAAGTCACCGCGCGGCGTGTGCGGGGCAACGAGGCAGGGAGACGGAGGTTCACGCCTCCCCGGCGCGAACCAGCCCCGGGAAGGGTATCAGGTTCCGCGGGCCGGCGGTCGCCCGGCGGTGATCAACCGTTCGTCGACCTTCGCCCGCACGATCCGCGGGAGGTCCCCCCAGCGGATCACCGCATCCCCGATGATGGCGAGCACGCCCCGGACGTCCGTCCCCGCGAGGGTGTCGAGGACGGAGGTGTCGTCTCCCCTGATCCGGTTGCAGATCGCCGTCGCCCAGGCGTCCGCAACGGCGACGTCGGGGGAAAAGACCGTCACGGCGTCGGCGACGCCGAAGCTGATCGACGGGCCCACCGTCGCCGACGACGTGCAGACGCCGAGGATCTCCTTCTGTGGCGGGATCAGGAACGCTATACTCCCGCTCAAGGGGGATGCGCCCGCATAGATGCCTACCGTTACCTCGCGGTCGCTCACAAGGGCGATATCCCCCCCGTTGTCGATGAGGCCGAAGGACGCGCCGGCCCCGGCCATCGCCTCCACCCCGGCCCAGGCGATGGCGCCCGCCACGGCCGCCATGGGGCCGACCCCGGCTCTTGCTGCGGCCCGCGCCATCCGGCCGACGGTCCTCTGCGGGTTTTTCGGGGTGTACGGCTCGAACGTCGCCGAAAAATAGGGGTCGAGGGCGATCTGCCGCTCGACCTCGTGCCGGGCGGCGAGCATACCGGACTTTGCCGCCGCGATGTGCCGGGGATCGTCGGCAAGGATCGTCGCGATCGTCTGCCGGAACTCGAAGTGCTCCCGGATCATCCCTGGAGCGAGAGGGCCGAGTGGGGGCACGCCCGGATGCACTTGCCGCAGAGGACGCACCGTGCGGCGCCCACCTGGAGGCGCCACCCGTCGTCGAAGGAGAAGACCTCCTGGGGGCAGATGCTGATGCAGGCGCCGCAGTCGACGCACTCCGCCTCGTCGAGGGTGATGGCGTTCTCCATAACCCTGACCGCGACCCCCATCTCCTCGAGGCGCCGCCGGACGAGGTCCGCGTCCTTATCGGGGATGTCGATCAGCACCTCGCCGGCCATCGAGTCGATGTTCGCCTTCTCGACGTTGACGAGGACGCCGGTCTCCTTCACCACCCGGGCAATCACCGGTTCCCTCCCCGGGTCGTGCTGCCCCCGCCGGGAGAACGTCAGCAGGAGTTTCATCGCCGCCGCCTCCCGCCGAAGAGTTTACCGAGATCGATCGCCGAGAGGATGCCGACCACCCGGTCCGTCGCGTCCACCACCGGGAGCGCGCTGATGTTGTTCTGCTCCAGTTTCCGGGCGGCGATGTCCACCGGCTCGTCGGGGGTCGTCTTGATCACCTGCCGGGTCATGATGTCTCTGACCTGCCGCAGCCGCCCGTCGTTCACCACCGCCTTTGAGACGTCGTAGGTCGTGATGATCCCGACAAGCGTGCCGTTGCCGTTGAGGACCGGGAGGTGGTTCGTCTCGCCCCGCAGGAGCCGCTTTGCGGCCACCCGGATCTCTTCGTCCTCCGTGATGCTGATCACCTGCCGGTTCATGATGTCGCGGACGCGGGGGGTGATGGCCGTCTCCCGCATGGGTTTTGCGCGTTTTGCGGGGTCGAGCCGCCGGACGGGGAGCAGAAGTTCCATCTTCCCCCGCTCGACCCAGTCTTTCAGTTCCCGCGCCACCGCCCGGGCCCGCCGCTGACTGGAGAGCGACGACGTCCTGACCGTCTCGCCGCCGATCTCGACGGAGCCGCTCCTGAGGTCGGCGTAACTGACCGTCGCCATCGAGGGGCGGTCCCGCCGGGGGGTGCCGTAATCGATGACATCGGTCAGGATATCCTCGTCCCGCACCGCGGTGCTCCGGACGATCCCGGTATCGAGCACCGGTATTGGGACGCCGACGCCGATATACAGCGTCACGCCGTAGCCGTTCATCACCGCCGCCCGCAGGAACTCCTGCCGCATCCGTTTCATGTCCCCCGTCACCATCAGCGTCCCAAAGCCGCCCCCGGCGGAGTGCTGGGTGCCTTCGCCGACGACCATCCCCTCCGCACCGGCGAGGAAGATCGGGACGCCGCTCCCGATGACCCGGAAACCGGGATCGTTTGCGAGCGGCGAGAGGGTTCCGGCGCCGGAGTAGGAGACGTTGCCGCACCGCGGGAGGAGCGTGCCCATGTAGGTGTAGAGCGTCCGGTCGGTGGTGTTCGTCGCCGCGTTGTAGCGCTGGTAGGAGTTTCTCGGGTTGACCATGATCGCCTGGTTCATATCCTCGAGCAGCAGGTCCGTGGTGATGCTCCGGCGCGGGTAGCAGTCGGTCCCGTGGGAGGTCGCCCGCAGTTCGACGGTGCCTCCTGCGACGAGTTCTTCGAGGACGTGGGCGCCGCCGTAGACCCGGTCCTGGGTGTCGGCCTCCTGGGTTGCGCCGAGGTAGGCGTCGACCGCCGCTATCCCTGCGTAGGCTTCCACGTCGTTGAGCCAGACGCGCTCCATCCTGATGGGGGGGTCGGCGTGCCCGAAGTTGAAGAACGCACCGGAGGAGCACATCGCCCCGAACGTCCCGGTCGTGACGACGTCGACCTCCTCCAGTGCCCCTTCCTCTCCTAACTCGTCGACAATAGCCGGCATCTCGTCGGCGGTAACGACTCGTGCGTTGCCGTCGCGTATCCGGGCATTGATGAGGTCGAGGGACTTTTCCATGAACGTATATCCATTTTGGAATATTTATAGGTGTTGACTATTACTTTCGGTAATACGGTGTCCGGGATGCGGCGGGTAACCCCCCGTCCCCCGGGTTGATCCGCGGCAGGGCGTGAGCTGACGGTAAAGGGTGATTATGGCGTTGATTGCCCGGTGCACGAGGGGTCCCGCGGGGCGCTCCCCCTGCCGGAAAAAAGAGTGGTTGTCGGGGATCAGTTCTGCTTCCGCCGGGCTCCGAGGAACCCGAGGGCGGCGAGCGCCCCGGCCGCGGCGAAGGGCGCCATGCCCGCCTTCGCCGTCGGGGCCGCCTCAGCCGCGAGCAAGGCCGAGGCCGAGGCGGTGCTCCCGGCGCCGACCTGGACGCTGGTCGACCAGTCGCTGTACCCGGCGAGGGCCACCATGACCGTATGGGTGCCGGCGGCAACGCCGTCGACGGTCAGCGGGGTGATGCCCTTATAGGCGTTGTCGATGTAGATCTCGGCGCCCGAGGGGGAGGAGGTGACCGCGATGGAGCCGGTCGCGCCCACGGGGGCGGGCTGGAGGGCCGCGCTGACGTAGCTCGTCGTCGCTCCCCTGACGTCGACCGTGGTCGTGTAGTCCTGGTATCCGACCATGCCGATCTTCACGGTGTGGGTCCCGACCCGGACGTTCGATATCGTGAACGGTCCCGGCGAGATAGTCTTCCCCTGGTGGACGCCGTCAAGGTAGACGTCCGCGCCTGCCGGGGAGGAGACGACGTCGATACGCCCGGTGGTCTCGGAGGGGATGGGGGCCATCTGGGCGTTGACGTACCGGGTCACGCCGGCCGCAACAGAGACGGTCGTCTTCCAGTCGTAGTAGCCGTTAAGGTCAAGCTCGATGTTGTGGGCCTTTGCCGAGACGCCGGAGAGCGTCAGGGGGGTGCGGCCCTTGTAGACCCCGTCCATGTAGACGAAGGCGCCGGAGGGGTTTGAGGTGATGCTGACCGATCCATACTGCTGGATGGGCGTCAGGGTGAATTGGAAGTCCGACTGCTTTCCGGCCCTGACCGTAATGGTGGTCCGGTCAGACTGGTAGCCCGAGCGGTCGGCTTCAAGGGAGTAGGTGCCGGGAGCGAGGTCCTTGATCGTGAGCGGCGCCACACCCCGGTAGTTCCCGTTTAAGTAGATCGCCGCACCCGAGGGGTTCGACGTGACGTAGATCGAACCGACGGTCTCGACCGGCTGCAGCGTCACGAAAACGTCCGCGATATCACCCTTCGCGGGTTCTCCGGGCAGTTTTCCCGTGTATGTCTGGTAACCGCTCCGCTCGACCCTGACGGCGCTGTAGGGCGTGCCGGTGGTGTAGACCGGGACATCAAGTATGCCGTTGTACGTGGAGCCCACGTACGTTCCGTCAAAATAGACGTCGGCACCGTCGATGTTGCAGTGGACGCGGTACCATCCCTGGTCTCCTCCGATCGCTGATACGGCCGGAATGCCGGCGCAGAGGAAGAGGAGCGCTATTCCGATAATAAGAGGCTTTGGCATGATCATTCTCCGATTGACGACGATGGTATGTCAGTTTGTTCAGGGATAACTATTTCTATACGATACGTGCGATCTTCGCCGGCCTTCAGCGGAATTGCCGCCTCTCCTCCGTCAGATAAATCCGATCGTCCCCGGGTACCCTGACCGGGGCTGCGCGCCCCCCGGGGCTCCCCGTGCACCGGTTTCGCGGTATCGGGCTCTGCCCGGGCGTAGCCGGTGCCGGCTCCGGATGTTTCCCCCGGGAGGATACGCATACGCTCCTCTCCGGCACCTCCACCCCGCCCGCGCCTCCCCGCAGGTAGATACTCATATGTCGCTCTCCGGCATCCCGCAGGGGGCAATTACCATCTCCTCTCCGGTATCCCCACCCTCCCGCGCCTCCCCGCAGGTAGATACTCATATGCCGCTCTCCGGCATCCCCACCCCCGCCCGCGCCTCCGGCGCTCCTCCCCCCCTGGGTGGGGCGGGGCAGTGCTTGCGATATCCGATGGGAAGCCGTGCCCGGGAGCGGTGGCACCGGTTTTCCAGAGGGGACCGGGAAGGGCAAGCTTGGGCCCGGTTCTTCCCCCGGGATCTCCCCATGGAGTGGACCGTGGGAAGGCCGTGCCCGGGGATGCAAACATAGAGGGGGCAAACTGACACGTCTCCGGGACCCGGCAGCCCGGCCCGGCTCACCACCCTTCGCCGTCAGCTCGCGCAAAGATCCTGTAGCCGCCGGAAACCCCCTCTCCGCGGCCTCCCGCGGGATGAGGCGTGCCCCGGCGCGGCCTCCCGGGGGAAAGTATTGCGAACCGGTGCACCCGTCCACCCTTTTTATCCCGGGAGGCCCCCAGGGATACTGTATGGATATCCATGGGTTCGTCACCGCAATGGAGCAGGTCGCTCCGCCTGAGATGGCCGAAGACTACGATGCCGGGAGGATCGGCCTCATCGTCGAGGGGAAGGAAGAGATCGGGACCGTCTGCTGTGCGCTCGACGCCACAGAGCGCGTGGCCGGAGCCGCAGTCCGGGCCGGCGCGGATATGCTGGTCGTCCACCACACGCCCCTCTGGAGCCCGGTCACGGCGGTCACGGGTCCGACGGCGCGCCTGCTCCGGACGCTTCTTGCCGCCGGCATGAACCTGTATGTGATGCACACGAACTTCGACCATGCCGCCGGCGGCGTCAACGACGTCCTCGCGGCCCGGCTCGATCTCTCCGGGACGGAGCGGATGACCGCCGGCGTCGTCGGGAATTGCTCCCTCGCTCCGGAGGAGATCGCCCGCCGCCTCCCGGGCGGGGGGATACGGGTCTACGGGGAGGTGGGCACGATCCGGCGCCTCGCGGTCGTGGGGGGGAGCGGGTTTGACCCCGATCTCCTCCGGGAGGCCGCCGATCTTGGGGCGGAGGCCTTCCTCTCGGCGGAACTGAAACATGCCGTGGCACGGGCATCGCCCCTCCCCTGCCTTGAGGCCACCCACTACGCGCTCGAGGCCCCGGCCATGGAGGCGCTCGCGTCCCGCATGGGGTGGCATTATATCCCTGATCCGCCACACGTAGTGGTAATTCCATGAGCGGCATCTGGCAGAAGATGGAGCGGGACAGGGCGCTGACGCCGGAATTTCGCGCCTGTATCGAGCGGGTCTACGGCGAGCGGGGAAGGAAGGCGCTCGCTGCCGTCGACGCGGGGCAGGTGAAGCGCTACCTGGACTTCTTCGTCGTAGTGGGCCACAGCGACGAGTACATCGTCGAGGAGGACTTCTGCACCTGCAGCGATTTCCTCTTTCGGGGACGCGAATGCTGGCACATTCTTGCGGTGCGCATCGCAGAACGGACGGGCCTCTACGAATCCTACGATCTCTGGTACCAGGACGTCTGGAAGCGGTGAGCGACTTTTTCGCAAACAACTATATCCGTTCCGGTCATACCTGATTGTACTACGTGATTTTCAATGCTCGAAGAAGAATATACGCTCGATTATTTCCGATCTCAAGGATTTGAGCGGAAGGTCTGCAAGAGTTGCGGGGCGGCCTTCTGGACCCGGGACCCCGAGCAGGAGTTCTGCGGCGACGCTCCGTGTGTGACGTATAACTTCATCGGCAATCCGGTCTTCAAACCCCATACCGTTGATGAGATGCGGGAGGCGTTCCTCTCGTTCTTCGAGCGGCACGGGCATACCCGCCTTGAGCGGTACCCCGTCGCCGCCCGGTGGAGGGACGATATCTACCTCACGATCGCGTCCATCGCCGACTTCCAGCCGTTCGTCACGAGCGGCGTCGTCCCGCCGCCGGCGAACCCGCTCACCATCTCCCAGCCCTGCATCCGCTTAAACGATCTCGACTCCGTGGGGAGGTCGGGGCGCCACCTGACGCTCTTTGAGATGATGGCGCACCACGCCTTCAACACTCCTGAAGAGCAGATCTACTGGAAGGACGAGACGGTCGCTCTCTGCGACGAGTTCATCGCGTCCATCGGGGGCGATCTCTCCCGGGTCAGCTACAAGGAGCACCCCTGGTACGGCGGCGGGAACGCCGGAGCCTCCGTCGAGGTGCTCATCGGGGGTCTTGAGGTCGCGACACTGGTCTTCATGAACCTCGGGCGGCAGAAGACCAATCAGCCGCCCGTCGATGTGAACGGGGATCTCTACTACCCGATGCGGCTCAAGATCGTCGATACCGGCTACGGCCTTGAGCGGTTCGTCTGGGCTTCGAAGGGTTCGCCGACGATCTACGATGCGGTCTTCCCGGAGATGGTGAGCCGTCTGATGCGGTCGGCCCACCTCGAAGACCTCCTCGACAACCCGGAGTTCACGAAGATCATGGGGCTCAGCGCCCGGTTCGCCGGGGTGATGGACATCTCCGGGACGAACCTCTACAACCTCCGGAGGAAGGTCGCTGAGGCGATCGACGTGCCCGTCGACCGGCTTGAGCGGATCGTCGTCCCGATCGAGAAGATCTACTCGATCGCCGACCACACCCGCTGCCTCGCCTACATGCTCGGCGACTGTATCGTCCCCTCAAACGTCCGCGAGGGGTATCTCGCCCGGCTGGTGCTGCGCCGGACGCTCCGGATGATGAACGACCTCTCGATGGACGAGGACCTTGCCGACCTCATAGAGGCCCAGATGCAGGTCGTGGGGACCGCGAACTTCGGGCAGGACGTCGACGTGGTCAGGGAGATCGTGGAGAACGAGGAGGCGAGGTACGCGGGCACGCTCGAGCGCGGGACCCGGATCGTCCAGAAGATCGCCCGGAACTACAAGGCGAAGAGTACCCGCGTCCCCCTTGCTGAGGTCATCACCCTTTACGACTCGCACGGCATCCCGCCCGAGATGGTGAAGGAGGTCGCGGCCGCCGAGGGCGCCGTCGTGGAGGTCCCCGACAACTTCTACTCGCTGATCGCCGACATCCATTCGGAGGCGCAGAGGGAGGCGGAGGGAGAGGACCCGCTCGCCCCCTACCGCGAGCGGGCGGGCACCCTCCCCCCGACGAAGAGGCTCTACTACGATCTTCCGTGCGAGGTCGAGTTCGAGGCGATGGTGCTCGACTACTTCGACGGTATGGCGGTGCTGGACCAGACCCTCTTCTACCCGGAGGGGGGCGGTCAGCCGTCCGATACCGGCACCCTGGTGACGTCGGAGAGCATGGTGCGGGTGGAGGAGGCCGTGAAACTCGGGGACGTGATCCTCCACCGGGTCACGGGAGGCCCCCTGAAACGCGGCGACCGGGTGAAGGGGATGGTGGACGAGGAACGGCGGTTGTCGCTGATGCGCCACCATACGGCGACCCACGTCCTTCTGCACGCTGCAAAGAAGGTGCTCGGCGCCCACGTGCACCAGGCGGGCGCCCAGAAGGGGAGCGAGACCTCCCGCCTGGATATCCGGCACTACAAGCATATCACGCCTGAGGAGCTCCGGCGGATCGAGGTCGAGGCGAACCGGATGGTGATGGCGGACCTGCCGGTCTACGTTCGTATCGAGGAGCGGACGAAGGCCGAGCAGAAGTACGGGTTCGGCCTCTACCAGGGCGGGGTCCCGCCGGGCCGGGATATCAGGACGGTGCAGGTCGGCGGCGACGTGCAGGCGTGTGCGGGGACGCACGTCCGGGCGACGGGCGAGATCGGGCCGATCCGGGTCATCGGCATCGAGCATATCCAGGACGGCGTCGAACGGCTGGTCTTTGCGGCCGGGCTCGCTGCGGTGTACGCGATCCAGCGGATGGCGGATATCCTCGGAGCGGCCGCCGACGTGGTGAGCGTCCAGCCCGAGAACCTGCCGGCGACGGTGACGCGCTTCTTCTCGGAATGGAAGGAGCAGAAGAAGGAGATCGAGCGTCTCCAGAAGAGCATGGTGGACCTCCGGATGCAGCACCTTGAGGGCGAGGTGGTGGACGGGGTCAGGGTCGTCGTCGGGCAGGTGGACGCGGCCCCGAAGGAGCTTGTCGCGCTCGCGACGAGCGTCGCTGACGAGGGCGGCGTGGCGCTCTTTGTATCGGCTGACGGGAACGTGAAGGTGGTGGCGACGTCGGGCGTGCCGGCGGTGAACGCTGCCGATATCGTGCGGGAGGTCTGCAGCGTCATCGGCGGGAAGGGCGGCGGCAAGCCGACCCTTGCGCAGGGCGCGGGACCGGACGTCTCCCGGCTCGATCTCGCGCTCAAGCGCGGGCGCAGCCGGATCCTTGAAGCACTCCATGACTGACGGTGTTGTGGTTATCCAGCCGGGCGACGAGCGGGCACAGAAGATCGCCCGGGCAATGGCGAGCCAGACGGCGAACGCGATCATCCAGGCCTTCGGTAGCGGGCCGCTGACGTCGTCGGAGGTTGCCAGAGCGATGGCGATCCCGATCACCACCGCCACCTACCATATCGAGAACCTCTTGAACGCCGGGCTCATCGAGGTCATGGAGACCCGGTGGAGCGAGAAGGGGCGTGAGGTGAAGGTCTATGGCCTCGCAAACCAGGTCCTCATCATCGCGCCGCCGGAAAGCGACCTCCGCTCGGTGCTGAGGAAGTACGCGACGCTGTTCGGCGTCGTCGCTCTCGCGAGCCTCGGGCTCTGGGGGATCCTCCCGATGGTGCTGCCGGCCCCGCAGGGCGGCATGCCGCCGGAGCCGAAGGTTGCCGGGGGCGGGGGGGAGGAGATCACCGCGTTCAGGGCGCCCCTGAGCGATGCCGCGGGTGCGCCGCCGGTCCACGACCTGGTGATGGGGTTCTTCTTCGGGGCCTGTGCGGTGCTGCTCGCGTTGTTTGCCTACGAGGTCTATTACTGGTGGCGGACTTCGCCGCGGGCGGAAAAAGAGTTGGAGGGGTGAACGAGGGCCGGGAAGAGGGTGACGGGGGACTTTACCGTCGCCCCCTGGCAACTCGGGCTTCCTCTGGTTTTCCGCTCCCGGCTTCAACCTTTGCCCCGCATTTGGGGCACCGTGTCTTCTTTGGGTTGATCTCTGCACCGCAGCTGTAGCACTTCGGCATGGCGTGTCACCACACTATGCCTGATCGGGTTATGATACCATAAGGCTATCCCACGGGCGGGACGGGCTTTCCGGCGGCGGGGCGGAACGCCCGGGGGCGGGGGGAAATGCTCCGGGCGGGGCTCTCCTTTGCCGTACCGACCGGCCGGGTATTTATGGGGTGCGCGGGGATAGCCGGCCGGGGCGGTGTAGCGAACCTGAGGGGCCGGGGTGAACAAGAAGGCAGGGCGGCTCCCCGGCCTGCAATAAGAGATCCTATAAAGCTACTTCACCTATGGTATCGTACGATGTCCTCGCCCGAAGCCGTCCCCCGACTCATCCGGCAGATCTACCAGGTGCGACCGGATCTCAAATTGCCGGAGACGGCCATTCATATGATCCTCTTTGAGGTGAGGGCGGCCCTCCCCGGGGGCAACCCGGAGAGAAGACACCTTCCCTTCTACTGGTACGAACATGGCCCCTATTCAGAGGTCGTCAAGTCCTCGATCGATGCCCTGAAGCGCCGGGGCATCCTCTGTGACGAGGAGACTGAGGCCGGCAAGACCCTCCTCGTGCTGAATGCTCGTTTTGCTGCTGTGGGATGCGTGTGTGAGGATGATACCTCCGCCATCGTCGGGCGCATCGTCAGGGAGATCGACCCCTGCCGCATCGAGACCTTCGTCAACCGTATCTACCGTGACCACGCACCCTATGAGTTCATGCCCCGCTACCGGGTAGACTTCCTCGCCCCATTTAAGGACTGCCTCGCATCACACCCGGAAGGCCGGCGCACGCCGTTTTTCGGTCCTGCAATCGGCCGCCTGGAAGACGCTCTCTACGAGTGTGAGGCCGCGCTCGTGGGAGAACCCCTCTTTGAGGGATTCAACGATGAGTTTTCGGCGTATGTCTCGGGGGCCGGAAAAGCGTTCGATGTTGCCAGAACAGATGAATCGACTGCTTACCCGGTCATGAGAGCGACGTACGCGATTGCCCGGGACATATGGTGCGCCTTTGCCGGAGGGGTACGCATCCTGAAGTGCGGGCACGACGACTATTACGACGGAAGGCTCAGGCAGTGGGGGCAGGAATACCGGGAAACCTTCTCGGCCCTGGTCCCGAAGGTGCATGCATATAACCGGTACGTCCGGGAGTTTGCCCGTTGTATTCCTCCCGTGGAGCCGGACGAACGCACAACGAGGATCCTCTCCTCGTTGATCGAGGGCTACTTGTCCGGCTGATCCCCCCGGCTATGCCTTCCGACCATTTTCTCGACGCAAACATCCTCATCGGCTCTCTGGTCGAGTGGGATGGGCAGCATCACTGTACGTACCGCTACCTGCGGCAGGAGGGGTTCCGGCGGCATACCAGCGAGCGCGTGTATGCTGAGTGTACCGGTGTGCTGGGCCGGTTCAGGAGGACGGTCCTGCAGTATCTGATGTACATGGAGCAGAACATTCCCGGCCACCCTGACCCCCTGACGCTCGACCAGACCGTTGATCGGCTCACCGCCCGGCGGGTGCGAACGCTGGCGAACAAACGGGAACAGGGCGCCCTCCGATCATTTTACCGCCGGAACAGGGAGGATCTCCGGAACGCTATGCTGGGTACGGAAGAGGAGCGGAGGGCGTTTCGGCGGGACGTGATCCGGGCCATCAAAGGAGCGCTTGACTCCCTGGACCAGGATTGCCGGGACGATCCCTCCGCCCCGGTTATCTGCCACACCGGCTATCCCGACGATTACGACGATTGCTTCCCCAAAGAGAAGAGCGCCCTTGCCGGCGCCCTCGGCTACGCGCCGGATACCCTTGTGCTGCTGGACTCGTATTACCTGCTGGCCTCCAGGATCCGGGAGGGGGTCTGTTTCGTCACCACCGATACTACCCATATCCTGAGAAACCGTGACAGGATCGAGGAGATCCTGACGGAGATCACCGTCCGGGATCCCGGGACGTTTCTTGCCGCCGGATGGGGGTGACCGGGGAGGCAGGTATATGCCTCCTGCTTCAGATAGAGTCTTTTGATGATGATCTGGTTCCTCAGGCCAGTCGTGCAGTCAATATCAGCCTGACGCTCAGAAACTGGCTCATTGATTGCTACATTGAGGAATACGAGCGTTCCGGCATTGACTCCCCGGACAGCAGACCTCTGATTGTGCAGGAAGACCCGCAAAAACTCTATATAACGCTGCAGGCAATTCTTCAGTGAGGTGATCAGGGCCGTGTGGTCAGGGGATAAGAACCCAGATGCCGATATCCATACACTTCTCGCTCAGCGGCGCGATGAGATCCTCTCTCTTGCAGAGCGGCGGGGGGAAAAAACATCCGGGTCTTCGGGTCGGTCGCCCAGGGCGAGGCTGGGTCGGATAACGACATCGACTTCCTGATAGAACTCGAACCCGGCCGGAGCCTTCTTGATGTGGGAGGGCTGGCGATGGATCTTTCTGCTCTGCTCGGCCGCCCGGTCGATGTCGTGACCGAGGCAGGACTTCGGGAGCGGATACGCTCACGGGTCGTATGTGAGCGCGGCCCTTCTGAGAGATGACCTTGAGCGGATACTGGATGTCCCGGAGATGATACCTCGTGACCTTGAGGTTCCCTGGAGCCCGCGTTCATGGAGACAGCTTGCGAAACCCTTTATATAGTGACAGGGATAATTCTCCTGCGGAGGGATCGATCTGCCTGATACCCGTGTTCGCTATACGGTTCTTATAGAGCAAAATGAGGACGGAGGATACACCGTAACGGTGCCATCTCTCCCGGGGTGCATCAGTGAGGGGGATACCCGGGAAGAGGCACTGGCACAGATTGAGGAAGCGATCCCGGGGTATATCGAGGTGGCCAAAAAAACTCGGCAAACCCATCCCGGTTGAGATATCCGTGCCTCTGAACACAAGCAATGCCGGAACATGAAGCTCCCGAGAGTCACCGGGGAGAAGGTGATCAGTGCTCTCCGGAAAGCCGGATTTGAAGTAGTCGGCATCCGGGGCAGCCACCACTATCTCTATTGTGCACAACACGATGTTATCGTTACTGTTCCTGTGCATTCCAAAAAGATCCTTGCCCCCAGAACGCTCCAGGCGATTCTCTTCCAGGCCGGGATCACCGTCGACCGAACTCCGGGCACTCCTTTGATACTCTCCACAGGATTTAGCCCGGGGGCTTGCCTGCACCCCTCGAACCCTGAATTGCAATCCGGCAGGGGATTGATGCCATCTCCGCCGGACGCTGCCGGCAAATGAGAGATCCGAGAACGGGATTATGACGATATCGCCCTCACTGATCGTTCCATGCCTCTTCCTCCTCGGGCCGGAGCCAATCCCTCCGGAGGGCGGGCGGCCTTTTACCGCTGGGATCCGGGGAGTCGGATGAGGTTTGAGGTCTCCTCATGTACCCCACCTCATGAGCTCACCAGCAGCGATCGGAGGCGTTCGACCCAGTCGGTCCCGCCGTCTACGAACTGCCGGATATCCTGTTGTTGTTTGTCTCTATCTCCAATGTCCAGGTTCTTCCGCGTCGAGGATCGCACTTCCTCTTCCAGGGACCCCGGTATAAAGAATACCCTGTGTTTCTTCGGATCCTTGGTTGTGTGGAGGCAGCCGTCATGCTGGAGGAGGATATCCTTTCTCAGGGTATCCAGAGCAGTTCTCCTGAAGAGCCTGAGGGTTCTCCCCTCATCGGAATCCAGGACGACAAACATGTTCCAGTCGGTCTCCATATCGTATAACTCGCAAAAGGTGTCTATGCACCTCTTTTTCCCATCTTCGTCTTTGATCAGGTATTTGAGCCCCGAGTCGCGGTAAAACTTTTTGATGATCCAGAGCTCGCCGTCCCGGGGAGCGTCCCTGATCTCCTCTTTTGTTGCATGTTTCAGTGGGCGATCGTCCAGCAGATTTTTGATAAAGAGACAGTCGTGCTGCCCTTCGCAGAGGATAATCAATTTTCTGGAGGGATCGGGCATCACACACCCCTCAGGTCGAGTTTCAGTTCGGTTAGTATCTTTCTCCCCCGCTCAACGGAGAACTCCTTTTTTGTGATGGAATCTCCCGCCCTCTGCAGCCGGGCTATCCGGACGGATCGTGCGTCCTCATCAGTTCTGGGGTACTCCAGTATCTCCCGAATCAGGTCATAACTGTGGGACGTTATGAAGACCTGGACGTTCAGTTTTTCCGAGTATTCGAATAGTGTCCTGACAAAAACCTCCAGGTATTGAGGGTGGAGGTGATTCTCCGGCTCCTCGATGAGCAGGATCCCGCCCTTCGCCCTGAGGAGGTAGTGAAGGATGCTCAAGAGCGAGATAAAGCCGTCGCCGTGCATGTGATAAGGCACCTTCTCGTATTCCTCTACAGAGCCTGCTTTCCTGTCGTATATGACGTAATCCTTTGTTAATCTCTGCAAATTCTCAACCAGTGCGTTTTCTTTGATGAAATTCTCAATTTTTATCAGTTCTGCCTCGTCGGAGGTGAAATCCAGATCGCTGATCTTTCGGGAGTGGGATACGTACTGGACATTGGCGCCGGATCCGGTCTGCGCCGGAGGGAACCCGCCGGGTGGGATGATCTCATAGAAGCGGTATCTCAGCCGTGCCTTTTCGATCTTTGAACTCTTCTCGGATATAATTCTCGCATAATTGTCCACAAACTCATTGAGATCGAACTGTGTCTCATTTGGGTACGGGTAAAAGAATACCCCGGTTTTTGAGACCACGGTAACGAAATCGAACCTGGACAGGTAGTAATTGATGATATCCTGTTTCCTGTCTTCCGGGACGTTTGTATAGAATTTATCCAGCTCCTGGCTCAACCTGGTCAGAACATCGTCCCGCATGTTGTCGCGGATAGAGGCAAGATCCCTGAAGATGTATGTTTGATCGGCGTTTACCTCAAGTATGGCGGCGTTTTTTCCACTTTTGATAAGGTGCCGGCTCCCTCTGTGAAACGGGTGACTCATTTGAAGATCGTCTAAGTTACCGTTCACTGCAATGTCTATCGCTCGCAGGACCGAACTCTTGCCGGTATTGTTTCTCCCCACAAAAACATTGATCCGTTCCGGGGAGTATTCCAGCTCCTCAAACGGGCCGAAATCCCGTATCGCCAACCGGGAGAGGTGCCTCATCATCCCACGTCCAGTACCCCTGTTTATCGTTAATCAATTTTGTCCTTTCGGTTCGCCCTGAACCCATCTGTACGCCTTTCTGCCGGGGAAGGCGTCCCTCCGCTTCCGGCCCGGCGCCGGCGACTCTTCATCCCCGCTCTATCCGGGGGCGGCGGGGAGCGGCCGCCTCCGCTGTCGGACGGGATCGAAAGGCCGGGGCACAGGGGGGACCATGGAGCATTTCACCTTCACCTGCGGGCGCAAGAAGGGATCGTCAGCCGCACACGTGAGACGATAGGAATAATCAGGTGAAATGGTGCAATCACCCCGCGACCTCCCTGCAACCCCAACCCGGGAGCTGCCCGGGGGGGTCTCGCCCGCTCCCGGATTACCCTCACCTGCCGCACCCCGGGCTTATATGCCGGGACCGGCCTTACTATCCCGGGCCTTTCAACCCTGGCTCGCCGGGTCGAACTTTATCGCCCGGTCGTACACGATCTCTTCGTAGGACGGCCCGGTCTTTGTAGCATTCTCCAGGTAGATCCTCCATAGGATGAGGAGCGGTTGATCCAGATCGATGCCGTGGCCGCCCGCACCGTAGGGAACCTCGAAGCAACGCGGATCGCCATCGCAGTTCCTGGCGATCTTATAGACATACAGGTATTTCGCATCGGGATTGTCCGGGAGGTACTCCTCGGCGGTCCCATTGAAGTCCAGGTCTGTGATCGATCCGACGCCGTTCCATACATCCGCTCCGTATACGGCGAAGCTCGAGTACGTCGCCTTTCCCGTGGCGACATGGTTGACCCCGTAGACGATGATGAACTCATCCGTATCGTTGCCCAGAGTGACTGCCGGATCTCGCAGGAAACCGTAGTACTGCGAGGTGTTAAAGAAAGGAGGCGTCGCTGAAGAGACGGTCTGGTTTGCACTCCACAGATAAGCTGCATCGTTGGTAGGGCCTACGGCATCGATGCCTCTCTGGATGGCGTCGATTCCTGCCGGGAATCCTGCACTCGCCGGAAGCTCTCTGGCTTTCAATCCGCTGTACCTGGTGAGGATCGCATTCCTGAGGTCTTCGAGATCGTCCGTCAGGTCAAGTTCGGTCATCCCCGTTCCGCGGACCCGCAACTTCGGATAACCATACGGATCGAGCTGTGTGGCATTTTCGGGAGTTACACGGAGTACGGTCGCGGGCGTATTGTCGATGTAGTTGTCGCCGGCCTGCTGGTCCGTGAAGAGTGCCGGGCGGAGGTGTATGGCAAATGTGTCGGAATCGTTCTCCAGGCCCAGGTTCAGTATCGATGCGGGAAACACCTGGGTGTTCATCGCGTCGTCTGAATATCCTGCCGACCGGGCAGCGGCGCGGATGCGCTGGTCGATGCCCCTGTCGGCCGTGGCGACTATCACCGTGGTCTGGTTGTACGGGTTTCCGGGCGTTCCGTTGGGCGTCCCTTCCGTCCTGATCACCAGGTTGTTCAGGGCGTCGGCGATGTTGGCAAAGAGCCAGCGGGTCTCGTTTCCATACGCCCTGCTCATTATTATGTGGTCGAAACAGAAGTACCTGCACTCCGGCGGCGTCCTTCCTACGAAAACAACGGCTTCATCGGGGCGAAGGTTCCAGAAGGCCGATACGTTTCCGCTCACTCCGGGCGGTCTTTGTACTTGCGAGATCTGGTCGTCTACCGTATGGCCGGGTGCCGGCGGTACAAAAAACGCCAGGTATTTCGTGGCGGGGTTGTTGCCGTATGCAGAAGGCACCAATCCCGCCTCATGCAGTTTGATGAGATCGAGATAGCCCAGCCTGCCTTTCTGCACAATGAATCCATCCTCTTCCAGCGCCTGAACAAAAGCCTCCTCGCCGCCTGTTTCTCCGCCCCTTGCAAGGCAGGGCCCCACAAGCAAGGCCGATACCAACCAGAACACCAGATAACGTTTCACACGCATTCCTCCTTACGACAAAGATACTCTCTTGACCGTGGACTACCCCCCGCTCACGCAGGGGGTTTCCTGCGAGTATCCTGGAATCTCCAGACGAGTTTTTCGCAGATTACCGGCGAACCGCCGGTAGCCCGTCCACAGGGCATTCTGTGAGAGGAACCGCACCGTAATGTCGACCGCGCTGTTTCGGCCGCGATCCAGGGTGTTCCCGCACTCACATGCCATACCGCGTTTCCCGAGCGGCATCTCATGAACCGTTCCACAGATACAACAGGCCCGGGCCGTGTTCATCGACTTTTATCACTCTCTTGCCTGCAAGAGCCGCCTTGTGGGTTAAAAGTCGATGAACCGTGAGAGGTGTCCTGTGTCCTGGGTGGAGCGGTTGAGCCCGGAAGTGGCCTGCCCGGACCGGGGCATCTGCTGGTATGAACCTGCTGGCTGTCGGATGGGTTATGTGCGGTTCTTCAGCATAAAGAAGAGCCGTGAGGGAGAATTCGTGAAACCAAACGTTGGGGCGCCGCTCCCATCCCCCGCTTATGCAGGGGGTCTTTTCGCTCATGCCCCCTTCACCCCGCGAAGATAAAAGGCTTTCGCTACGTATCGGCCCGGGTCCTCTATCAGCAATCTATTTAACTGCGGGGTGGAATTAGCGGGGGGATCGGGCGGGCCCCGGATTACCGGAACGTTCTTCGTTTCTGTAACAGGCCGGCCTGGTTCCCGGAGCTACCCCGCCCCCTGCATGCCGACACGGGAGCGGGACACCCCTTCACCTATCCCTCGCTCCGGCAAACGCGACGTCCTTTCGCCAGGACCTGGTTTCACCCCTCTTGCAGCACCCGCCCCGGGGGACGGGGGGCCCGGCACTTCGCTCATTCTGACGCCCGCCATTGAGCATTGCGGTCCCGCACGACAGCACCCGGGCACCGGACTTCGCGGCAACGCGAGAGGCTCTGCCGGTATCCACACCAATGAACGCACGGGAAGCCGCGAAAGGATGTCGAGGGGTTGATCTCCGGGGAGACCGCTTCAAACATGTCGGCGGAGTTCGTCCGGCAGGGTCCGGCGTTCCCGCCCATCACGCCTTCGGCCGGCCGTGAACCGCACCTGACGGTGCTCCCGGCAGCCGCGCACGCGGATACATCCGGGGCCGCATCGGCCCCGGGTTACCCCCACCTGCCGCACCCCGGGCGCGCCACCGGGGGCGGCAGGCCTTTCTTTCCCGGAAAAGCCCGTCCGGGCCCTAGTCTTCTTTTCACCAACCTTGTTATGGTATGAAAGGATCTTTCACGCAGGCGCGGGAGGCGATATTAAATAGTTCTGGAAAGGAACGGTGCGATAGTATTAAATATCATGACAAAGGATGTAGTCTCGTTCACTTGAAGCCCCAGCGGGGGTTTGAGAACACGAGGTTGTATGAGTATGATGAAATTCAGAGAGAATGAAGACGCAGTATCACCGGTGATCGGGGTCATCCTCATGGTCGCGATCACGGTGATCCTCGCCGCGGTGATCGCGGCGTTTGTGTTTGGGATGAGCTCGGATATGCCAGATACCACGAAGAATGTGGCCATCGGTGTAAAAGGGGCGGCGGACGGCCACATGACGATCACAGTACAGGGTGGTACAGACCTGCCGCGGTTAACGTATCTGAAGATTACAGTCGGTGACAGCAGTGGAAATGATTACTACCCTAATCTCCCGGAGAAATTAGGCGCATGAGGTCGAGTGCCTCTAGTATTGTCCTCTGTTTCTTGGTCATCTCCGTCATCATCACCCGGCCATCCGCCAGGGTGACCTTTCTCCACTTCTCCAGTTCAAGCAGCACTCCCTCCACCGAGTACTTCTTCGCGAGTCCCGACTCTTTCATCACTCCCAGCAGGCGCGACCGCAGGATCAAACTGAGAAACGCAATGAAGAGGTAGCCTCGGGTCGTAGCAGTGCTGTGCGTCCTTAAGGGAAGAGTCTCCAGTTCGCTCTTCAGCCCCTTGAACTCTTTCTCGATACAATCCCGTTCTCGATACCGGGAAAGGCATGTCATCCATCCACATCACCCGAATAGAACAGCATGTATTTCCCCATCCGGTTCGTCCGCTGAGTAACTGCATTCTGCCGGATGGTCACCTCGATCCGGTTTTCCACCTGATTCCAGTCAAAGAAATTCTTGAGTTTACCGGCCTTCTCGGAAAACACATGATATGCACTCTGATTTTCTTCAGCCTCACGTTCAAGAGTGCCTCACGGATATCATGCAGACGGCTGGTGAGTGCCTCTCTCTCTTCCTGCTCACGTTTGGGGTCGTAATACAGATACCCTTCAACAGGTGGTCACCAAGGGCAAACACTACCGGTTTGGCGTAGATTGTTTGTCCGTGGAACTTCTGGAGATACACAACCTGATCGATATCCCGTTGCTCCTCAGTCAGCAACTCCTTTGAGTTCTTTCAGACTGAATTTTGCGGCGATGATGAATGAGATCTGCCGGTCAAGCATCTCGCGCAGGTTATTCTGACTGAAGAACCCGCGATCCATGATGGCGGTACAGTCCGAGATCCCATACGCCTCAAAGCCGGGTGAGGGTTCCGGTAGGGTAGTGACATCGGTGATGCTACCAGGATAGATATCATACATCACTGGTATGCCGAGGTCTTTGTCCATGATCAGGGAGAGGTTGATCTGGGGGGAGTGTCAGAGCATCCCGGCTATACCCATACTCAAGGAGTTGTATCAACGAGGAGTAACTGGAGAGACTGGTGATGTCGTACACCAGAGTTCGTTGTGTGTTGTTCTCAGCAAGGAGCCGGCCCATCAGAGCATCCGGGATGTTACTCGTGCCGATCTTTTCCAGGGCTCACTGATTCGCTGACCGGAGAGGGAGATCGCCGGACCATCAAGAGCAAGGGTGGTTCCTGCATGCCAGGCGTCAATATGGTTCATTGCCAGAGGCCGGATGAGGGCGATTGAAGGTCAATGCGGTGACCATGGCAACTTCGGTCTCTGATAGGAGTTCATTGAGGCTGATCGAGGTGCAGATCCTGCAGGTTCTGCTGAAGAAGGAAAGATCGAACCGTAATCAAACGATGAACGAACAACCGCCACTTCCGGTTTCCGGATCATGGCAATGACCTCATCTGGGGCAGATCGCATCCGGACAGGTTCCCCATCGACATTCCGGCCAAGATACCGGGAGGTGTGCCGGGTCTGTTTGGAGACCGGATCGTAATAGGGGGTCTCCTCATACCAGTATTCGATCCCGTTGATCCGTTTGATTCGCCGTGTTGGCTTCATAATGCGCCTATATCATTATAGGCGCACTAAATATATAGATCTTCCGGTAAAGTAGAAGGGGAGACAATTAAATCAGAGAATGCCCGAGGAAAGGCGGTAGATGAATAGACATACGCCTAAAGAGTTCGGGAGTTAAGGTTACTACACAAAAGATGGCACTAGCCGCAGCATTGCTTCAGGTACTGCATCTTTGTCAAAAGCAGGAGCCTTCACTGTTGGTTCTGTGTGGACATCTGGGAAGGTGCTGACACCCGGTGAATCCAAGCACGTCATAGTCGTAGGAGTCTTCAACGATGGTACCACACAGATACTAACTGACACCTACCTCTAACCTCCTTTTTATGGATATATCAAAGCCAGTTCTGTTAGTTTTCTTCTTGTGCTCGGTCCTTGCCATAACTGTGGGATACTCTTCTATCCACCTCACCGACGAATGGATCTCCGCCGACCAGTTGAACCACCTCGTCACCGGCGACGACCTCCTCTTCGGCTACACCCCCTACGGCGCCTCCGACTACGCCGCCTCCCACCACGACACCCTCTGCTACACCCTCGCCCTCCCGGTCGCCTCGCTTCCCGCCTATTACCTCTTCTCGCTCTTCGGCGATGACTTCCGCTTCGCCGTGGTCGTCCTCTGGTCCGCCCTCCTCCTTGCCCTGCTCCTCATGATCGAGTTCTGGTATCCTCGATACGCACGCTTCCGGGGGTCCCTGGACGTGGGCCGGAATCATATCATGGGGCATTCTCTTCGTCCTCAACGCGGCGCTCTACCGGCCGTTCTGGTTCGTGCGGGGGGTGCATCCCTATGACGTGGGGGTCTACCCCGAGGTCGCGGCGATCGTCTTCACAAACAGCATCGCCTTCGCCCTCCTCGCCGTCGTCGCCTTCCTCATCTTCCGTGAGGTCCTCGGGTCCGACCGCTGGGGGGTCTTCGGGCTCGCCGCGACGGTCTGCTGCTCCTCGTACCTCTTCTGGTCCGGGAACGCAAAGGACCACGCCCTCGTCGCCCTCCTCTTCGCCGTCGCGCTCTACTGCTTCACCCTCTACCTCTCGCGGGAGAACCCGCTCTACCTCTTTGCGTCGTTCGTCGCCGTCGGGTGGACGGCGTTTGCCCGTCCTGAACTCGGCCCGGCGCTCGCCGCCGGGTTCTTCCTCTTCGGGATCGCCGTCGCGGCCGGGAAGGGCCGTCGGGAGACCGGGAAGGCCATCCTCGCCGCCGCCGGGGTCCCGCTCGGCGCCCTCCCGCTCCTCGTGAACAACTGGGGCTCTCCGGCCACCCCTTCGTCCTCCCTGGGTTGCGGGCTACGCCGCGGCCGGGGAAAAGCGCTCCCCTCCGGGTCGGAGAGCCTCTTGAGCACCGTGGCCGGGCACTACACCCCGCCGCCCGGCGACCTCCTCACCGGCCTCTACGGTGCGTTCTTCGACCCGGTCCGCGCCGGCGCCGCCGCGTTCTTCCAGGTCTCGCCGCTCTCGTTCTTCGCCCTCCTCCTCGCCGGGGCGGCCGGCTACGCCCTCCTCCGCCGGAGACCGACCGGGATCACCTCCCGGGACGCCCGGCTCCTCGCCTTCTTCGCCCTCGCCGCCGCCCTCGTGGTCCTCGCCTACGCCCGTTCCCTCCCCGGGATGTCGGCAAGCCCCGGCATCGTCCCCGACATGCGCTACCTCTCCCGGCCTATCTCCCCCTGCTCGTCATCGGGGTCTATGCCTTAAAACACGCCGGCCTCGACGCCGACGGGGTCGGGGAGGCGCTCAAGGTCCTCTTCTGGCTCGCGGTCATCGACCTCCAGGTCATCGCCGGCAACAACCCCGCCGGGCAGGTCGCGTTCATCACAACCCTCACCTGCGTCTTCCTCGCCGGGGCAGTGGTGCTCTACATCGCCGTCCTCGCCCGCCGCGCCTCCTCGCCTACGTGGTCCCGGTGCTGATGCTGTTTTCGCTCGCCTGGCTCGCGGTCGTCGACTTCCGGTTCGCCACCAGCTGCTGGGAGGGCTACCACTTCTGGATACCCGTGGTGGAGTATGTCTGGTACATCCAGTACACGATCTTCCCGCTCTGACGAGGAGAGCGGCCCGACGAAGAACGAGGCGGCGGCGCCCACCGCCATCGCCCGGATGGGGCGGGAGACGTTCACCGCCCGGCAAGCTCCCGGCGGCCCCTCAATGGCTACGTCGACCGGGTGTGGCCTTCCCCCCTCGAATAATGCGAGGGGGGGTGCGGGGAACGACTTCCCCGCAGGGGAAGGAGTTAGAGCACCGCGAGGCTGCGGCGAATTCGTGGCGTTTCAACCCCCACGAAACACCGATCCTCTCAATCTCAGGTGGCAGATGTCGGACACCTCAAAACGGAAGATGTCCGATATGTCCGATAAATGTCCGATAAATGTCCATTATCTATCCGGCCCTGTCATCGTATCAGGCGTTCCAGGGAGGCAACCGGGCTAAAACGTACTTTCTGCCCCTCCTCGCACCGACTGCCTCCAACAAGCCACGATGGACGAGATCGAGAAGATCGCGGTATCGGGTCTTCTCCGATACCCCCGGAGCAATCGATGCATAGTCTACAGCTGTTATAGCGCCGTGCTCCCTGGCAAAGGACATCGCCTGCAGCTGCCGCTCGTTCAGGCCGATGGCCCGCAGAGAACTCTCGGTAAACCGCAGGTCTTTTCGCATGCGCACAATGAACCCGAAGGAATCGCTTTGAAATTCAGGTTCCGGGAGCCCGGCCTCTGCGAGTGCATCCACAATTCGCCCGATGCCGGAACCATACCGTTCGACAAACCCGGCGAGGTAAAATATCTTTGCTATGAGAGGGTTGCGCAGGAACGAGTAGTGCTCGGTCTTGAGCATCTCAATCGTGATTCCCTGGGGCAGAGAGCCCGGGTTGTGGAACCGTATAGCGTCATCATAGATGCGTATCTGGGTCTGGATGTCGGTGTTGAAATAATCCCGGTGGATAAGCGCGTTAAGGAGCGCTTCACGAATTGCCAGTAACGGATAGTCCCAGATCTCCTTGCGCTGAAAGGACTCCTGCATTGCATCCGCCGAAATCTCATATCGGACATCGATGAAACTTTTCACCCGCTCCTCCGCCCTCGTGAATTGCTGGATGAGGTTCCCGGAGAACTCCTCATCGCCGATGATGATATCTCCCCCCTTGAATCGGCCGACCCGGGTGGTGGTGTTGACAAAGAACCGTTGCGGCTCTCTGCCGAAGAGCATAATGGCGGCATTGGTCAATTTGCCATTGACAGTAAGTTCTAAGCGGCGCAGAATCGAGTCCACGGGCTCTTCTTCATCCGCAGTATCAAGCCGGTTCGACCGCTTTGCCAGACGAACGAACATCCTGACCACCCCGGGATCGATATCGTCGATGGAGTAGTCGCCGGTGACCGTATCCCAGGTAATCCCGGATTTGCTGATGAGAAAGTGAACAAGCTCCTGTCCCGCAAGGTCGAATGTGTTGCTTCCGCTACGCCGATAATACCGACCGTCGCACGAGACCGGGACAGGGGAAGGCGAGACCGTGATGCTGATGATCTCTTTTCCTGCGACCGTTTCAGCGACAACGGAGGGGGTGATACTAAGTTTGTTTCGGATCTTGTTGGGCAGTTCTCGCAAGAGCCGCTTCACCTGATGGATGCCGACCGGTCTTCCGGCATCATCGATGCCTATCTTAAGCACCCCGCCGCTTGTATTTGCAAATGCGCAGAGGGCCTTGAGACATTCGTCCTTCCAGGACTCCTTGAATTCAACGTTCTGGCTCTCGATCATGGTGGATACGGTTGACTGTTGATAGTACATCGGCGGTCATTCTCTTATAGACTTCCCGCCGATCAGGGCGAAGCGATTGGGGTTTCCCGGTGATGATACTGCCTGCTCCCTTCGTGCGCGAGTCTGGACGCTCGATCAAGCAGATTCAGAGGGTATGTCTCATACTGGGTATGGGAAATGTAATCCATACACGCCGCCGGTATGTACATCACGGTTCACAGGGCAGGATCTCCCCTCTCCGTAAAACCCCTGATTGGCCACTGTATCGCCACATCTCCTCAAATATCGTCTTTCAAGGTATGTAATGGGCATGTAATCGGCCGTGCGGCGCCCCAGGCTGGTCATCATATCGATGCCAACAGAGGCCTCCCTTCCTCTATAACCCGCCCTCACGGCCTCCTGCGCCCGGGTTGCGGGGTATGCCTCCGCCGCGGGAAAGGCGCCGCAGGGCCTCTGGAGCACCGTGGCCGGGCACTACACCCCCCCGCCCGGCGACCTCCTCACCGGCCTCTACGGCGCGTTCTTCGAGCCGGTCCGGGCCGGCTCCGCCGCGTTCTTCCAGGTCTCCCCGCTCTCGTTCTTCGCCCTCCTCCGCCGGGGATCGACCGGGATCAGCGCCCGGGACGCCCGGCTCCTCGCCTTCTTCGCCCTCGCCGCCGCCCTCGTGGTCCTCGCCTACGCCCGCTCCCTCCCCGGGATGTCGGCAGATCCCGGGTTCGTCCCCGACATGCGCTACCTCTCCCCGGCCTACCTCCCCCTGCTCGTCATCGGGGTCTATGCCTTAAAACACGCCGGCCTCGACGCCGACGGGGTCGGGGAGGCGCTCCGGACGCTCTGCTGGCTCGCGGTCATCGACCTCCCGCTCATCTACGTCGTCCTCCAGGTCGTCGCCGGCAACAACCCCGCCGGGCAGGTCGCGTTCATCACAACCCTCACCTCCGTCTTCCTCGCCGGGGCGGCGGGCTGTATGCCGCCGTCCTCGCCCGCCGCGCCTCCCCCGCTCCTCGCCTACACCGTCCCGGTGCCGATGCTGTTTTCGCTCGCCTGGCTCGCGGTCGTCGACTTCCGGTTCGCCACGAGCTGCTGGGAGGGCTACCACTTCTGGATACCCGTGGTGGAGTACGTCTGGTACATCCAGTATACGATCTTCCCGCTCTGAGGGGGCGGGAGTTGACGTCCGGGTACGGCCCCACCCTCCACGGCCCGGCAGGGTTCGCCGTCCCGGTCGGTGTGCCGCTCATCCTCGCCGTCGCGGGGTATATTCTGAAGACGGAGGAGGATGATGGGCCAGGGTATGCGGAAGCGGATGAAGTGGATAGGGAGGAGATGAAAGAGAGCGAGTGACGCCCCCTTTCCGGGCGCGATCTCTATCCCGTCGCGTCCTTGCCAGTCGTCCCCAACCTCACCCTTTCACCTGCACGTTCCCGATCCCGATGCTGTTTTCGCTCGTCCGGAGCGCAGCCGTTGACTCCCGGTTCACCACGAGCTGCCGGGAGGATACCACTTTCGGATATCCGTGGCAGAGTACATTTTACATACCATCCGTTAGAGCACCAGAGGCGCGGCAAATCAATGTTACCTCAGCCCCCTGCAAAGCATCGACTCCCTCAATATCGGGTAGCAAAATTCGACAAAAACCAAAAATCCATTCAGACGGAGCGGTTCGATATCTTTATCGTGCCGTCGGCGGGATAACCATATATGGTTGGTTCCCGGACTGTTCAGGAACACAAAAGACGACTCGAAAGCGAGTTGCAGGTGTTCGTTGACCGTTGGAGCCGGGATCCATCGATAAAAAAGATCATCCTCTTCGGCTCGGTTGCACGGGGAAACGTCCATCGTGGCAGCGATCTCGATCTCATTATCATCCAGGAGACGGATAAAAAATTCCTGCCGCGTCTGGAGCCGTTTTATCGTGATGCCCGTATCGCCATGGATATCCTGGTATATACCCCGGAAGAGTTCGCGGCCATGCGGGAGGGTGTCTTCCTTAGGAATGCATTGCGGGACGGTGTTGTGATTTATGAAGCAGGAGCCGGAAAAAGAGGGGAGCAGATGGCTAAAACAGGCGGAGCGTGATCTCGATGACGCACAGTTTGCCTTTTCAGGCGAAAGATATAATCTGGTCTGCTTTCTAGCCCAGCAAGCGGCAGAGAAAGCCATCAAGGCGTTTTTATACCTCTCCGGAGAGGAGAGAGTGCTTGGTCATTCCGTCGCGGATCTCCTGAACCGGGCCTCTTCACTCGATAGTGCTTTCGGCACAGTCTGGCGGGCAAGAACTCTTGATCTCTACTATATCCCGACCCGCTACCCGAACGGTATCCCTGGGGGTCTGCCGTATGAGGCATTCGATCGGGAGGAGGGAGAGAAGGCTCTGGCGCTCGCCATCTCCGTTATTGACCTCGTCAAGGAACAATTCACGGATTGACCATTCAGGCGTAGCCGCAGACCTGCGCACGTGTGTGTTGCCCACACCGGTTGTCCGCACCTGTTTGGAGTTGCTATCGGGATAGAGGATCCACACTCTGACTTTTTGCAATTTTGTCCACCGGATACAGCAGTTACCAGACCTGGTCGGCACTGGCCACGGTCCGGCTGGATGACGACCCCGACGATAGGAGCAACGGCCCGCATGTTTACACTTTTGCACCACGTTTGCACCAGAATTCCAGGGAAAGTGCAAATGAATATTCTGCCCGGAATGGCGATAATTCTTCTATCTGAGAGATATATGCAGAGATATGTACTGATCAGAGTACTCATTTACACCATTTACCGGGAACGGAGAGCCTGATTGCAGGGGCGAGATCCTCCTCTCGGTCTCTGTGAAATCCGTGCCGGTGCAAACATACCAACTATTCGCGAGGAGATTCACCCAATCCGTGAACAGCCTGCAGCCAGCAGTTTTTCGAGGTGCAAAGTTGGGTGCAAAGGTGTGTAAACGAGTGTAAATGTGCAAACGAAGGCCCCAGTTAACCCCGAATCCCCAGGTTGCTCCGCGCAAGACCACGTCGCCGTCCCTGCAACCGTTCCTTCCCGCGAAATGAGAAGGGCGCTCACCACCTCCGAGATCCCGCCGTCGGTATCCGCACGCACCATAGGAGGGATAATCTTGGGTCTCTGTATGAAAGGCTGCCCATATCGCAACGACCGGGAAAAATACTTCCCCTCCGGCAATTCTTCCCGCTCTGAGGGGGCGGGAGGATATCACCCTGCCATCACCCCGCGGTGCAAACGGTTACCATCAATGCAATTCGGATCGAATCTAACTCCAGTAGCAGCAAACAACCTGATGGCGTGAATCAGCATTAGATTCATCTTCATTCCCGAGAGAATACTCAGAAAGAAACCAGGAGCATGTAGAGGGGAGACGTGGCAGTCAAAAAGACCGGAGCTCGCCGAGCCCATTCAGGAGCATCTACGATGAACTTCCCGGGGGCGGTGGCATGACCTCCATCCGCATCTTCATCAGCAGCGTGCAGAAGGAGTTTGCAGAAGAGCGGCGGGCACTCTTCGATTACATCAAGAAGGATCCCCTGCTGCGTCGCTTTTACGATGTATTCCTCTTCGAAGACCTGCCGGCTTCCGGCCGCCGGCCGGATGAGGCCTATCTGGCAGAGGTGGACCGCTGTGGCATCTACCTTTGCCTGCTCGGGAATGAGTACGGCCGTGCGGATACCGACGGTCGCTCACCCACCGAACGCGAGTTTGATCGTGCCACTGCCGGAGGCAAGGAACGCCTGGTCTTCGTCAAAGGCAACGATGACTCAGTGCGCGATCAAAAGGTGCTTGCTCTTCTCCGCAAAGTTGACGGCCAGCTCATTCGCCGCCGTTTCGGCAGTGTGCCGGAGTTGACTGCGGAGGTTTATCTCTGTGGGGTTGAAGGGGCAGAGCGGGAAGACCCCCTGCGCAAGCGGGGGTAGTTCACGCCAGCCTTATCGAACACCTGGACCACACCGGCACACTGCGGACCCGCCCATTTGATGCCTCCGCATGTGCCGATGCTACGCTCGATGATATCTCGCAGGAGAAGGTCGGGGAGTTTCTTTCCCGCGCTCAGCAAAGCCGGGGATATGCCCTCAGCCCCAGTACCCGGATACACAAGGCGCTGGCGCACCTGAACCTGCTTGATGGGGGTCTCCCCAACAACGCGGCTGTGCTCCTATTCGGTAAACAGCCTCAGCGTTTCCTCACCAGCTCCGAGGTCAAGTGCCTTCACTTCCACAGCACTGAGGTGAGTAAACCCATCCCCTCCTACCAGATTTACAAGGGCACTATCTTTGAGCTGGTCGATCAGTCGCTTGACTTCGTACTCTCCAAGATTGCCTGCTCTATCGGCACCCGGGCCGAGGGGCCTACGGCACCGGCGACATACGAGGTCCCTCCGGAAGCTGTGAGCGAGGCTATCGCCAATGCTGTTGCACACCGCGACTATGCTTCGAATGCCTCAGTCCAGGTCATGCTCTTTTCCGATCGGTTAGAAGTGTGAAATCCCGGTCAGCTGCCGCCATCTCTTTCGCCCGAGGCGCTCCGTGTCCCGCATCCCTCTATCCCGCGCAACCCTCTCATTGCGGAACCGCTCTTCCTGACTCGCTATATCGAGAAAGCCGGCACCGGAACA
>NZ_CAJYDP010000013.1:0-77258 GCF_913757945.1 Methanoculleus sp. 10
TGGGAAGCCGTGGATGGGGATGGCGCTGGTGGCGGTTTCCCAGGTTGAGCAGGGAAGAGCGGGGATATCGCCCATGGGGGAGGCGGCTCGCGGCGGGAGAGCTCGCCCCCTCCCCTGTCTCCATCTTGGGCTTCCCGCGCCCAGACTCAATCCCTGCAGGTTGTCATCCGGTCGAAGGGGGGGCACGGGTACCGGATGCACCGGCCGGAGGGAGATTCAACCCCTTCTCGGTGCGAGGTCTTTCACGGCCGGCCCGTGGATCACGCGCCCGCTGGCGTCGTAGCGCGAGCCGTGGCAGGGGCAGTCCCAGGTCTCTTCGGCGCTGTTCCATGCGACGACGCAGCCCATGTGGGTGCAGGTGGGGTTGATGGCGCGGACCCGGCCTTCGCGGTCCCGGAAGACCCCTGCCTTCCTGCCCTCGATCATCAGGATCCTCCCCTCCCCGGGCCGGACGTCCGCGAGGTCCCCGGACGGCCGGGAGATCGCGCCGCTGATGTACTTCTCGGCCACCTCGATGTTGTGCACGAGGAACCTCCGGGCTGACGCCGTCGGTTTGAACCGGTCGGGGGCGTAGACACCGCTCCACGGGTTCTCGCGCCCCCGGATCATGTCGGCAAGGATCAGCGCGGCCACGGTGCCGTTGGTCATCCCCCACTTCCGGAAACCCGTGGCGATGTAGACGTTCTCGTGGCCGTCGGCGAGCGGGCCGATGTAGGGGACGCCGTCGATCGTGATGTAGTCCTGCGCCGACCAGCGGTAGTCGACGGACCGGAGCGGGTAGACCGACCGGGCGTAGGCCTCGAGGCTGCGGTAGTGCTCCCGCGTATCCGTGTCCTCGCCGGTCCGGTGCTGCATGCCGCCGACGAACACCAGTTCGCCGCCGCCGGCGGGCTGCGACCGCCAGGAGTGGGCGGGTCCGGCGGCGTTGATGAACATACCGTCCGGGAACGGCTCATCGAGCCGGACGCCGAGGACGTAGGAGCGCGACGGTTCCATCCGTGCGTAGTAAAACCCCGGCCCGTCGTAGAAGGGGTAGTGGGTCGCGAGGACCACGGCCCGGGCTGTCACGGTCCCGTTCTCCGTCCTGACCCGGCAGGAGCCCTTCTCGTCCTCCACCGCAAGCGCCCGGGTCTTCTCGAAGATCCGGCTCCCGGCTTCCGGCACCAGGGAGGCGAGGTGCAGGAGGTAACTGCGCGGGTGGAACTGCGCCTGGTCGGCGAACCGAACCGCGCCGTAGGTCCTCCCGGGGAGCGGGATCTCCTCCACAAACGCCGCCGGGAGCCCGAGGCCCCGTGCCGCGTCCGCCTCGGCCGCGACCCTCTCGCGGTCGTCCGCCGACTCCGCAAAGGTGTAGGCGGGCTTTCGCTCGAAACTGCACGGGATGGCGTACTCCTGGACCAGGGCTGCAATCTTCCCGATCGCTGCCTGGTTCGCGTCCGCGTACTGCCGGGCCTCTGTACTCCCGAACCGGTCGATGAGGTCTGCGTAGATCAGCCGGTGGAGCGACGTGATCTTCGCCGTCGTGTGGCCGGTCACCCCGCTGCAGACCCGATCCCCTTCGATCACGGCGACCGTGTAGCCGGCCTGCTTGAGCAGGAGGGCGGTGGTGATCCCGACGATACCCCCGCCCACGACCGCCACGTCGGTCTCGGTATCCCCCGGCAGGGGAGGATACGACGTCTCGGGGGTTGTCTCCATCCAGAACGACTCGTGCCTGCCCGGCAGGCTGTATCCGGCACCCGGCTCATGGTCCATACGTCACGCCTCCTTCTGCCCGCCCGCTCCTCACCCGCGGCGGTAGCCGCTCCCCATTATGCCGCGGCCATATATAGGTATGGGGCCGGCGGACTCCCCAAACGACGACACCCGGGGCCTCCACCCCGCCCCTGCTCGCCACTCCCCCCCGGATTACCTCCGCACGACTTCCTTTTGCACGAGATCCTTCACCGTCGGGCTCTCGATCACCCTTCCCCGGGCATCGTAGCGCGAACCGTGGCAGGGGCAGTCCCAGGACTCTTCCGCGTTGTTCCAGGCGACGGTGCAGGCCATGTGCATGCAGGTCGGGTCCAGCGTGTGGAGCGTGCCGCGCCCGTCCCGGTAGACCGCAACCTTCTGCCCGCCTACCTCGACGACCTTCCCCTCCCGGGGCGGTATCGCCGCGGCCTCCCGGGCGATGCGGTCGGCCCCGGCCACGACCGTCCCCCCGGCGGACCGGAGCGCCTCCCGGACCCCTGCGGGGGGAGCGGACTCTCCCCCGAACCGTGCAGGGTCAAAGACTTCTGCCCAGGGGTTCGTTCGGCCCCGGATCAGGTCGGCAAGGATCATCCCCGCCGCCGTGCCGTTGGTCATCCCCCACTTCCCGAAACCCGTGGCGACGAAGACACGATCGTGCCCCGGGGCGAGCGGGCCGATGTAGGGGACGCCGTCGGCCGTGATGTAGTCCTGCGCCGACCAGCGGTAGTCGACGGCCCGGACCGGGTAGACCGACCGGGCATACGCTTCGAGGCTGCGGTAGTGCGCTCTGGTGTCGGTCACCTTCCCGGTGTCGTGCGCCGCGCCGGTGACGATAGCGATCTCGCCGCCGCCGGCGGGCTGCGACCGCCAGGAGTGGACGGGTCCGGCGGCGTTGATGAATATACCGTCCGGGAACGGCTCGTCCGTCCGGAGAGCGAGCGCGTAGGACCTCGACGGCCGCATCCGGGCGAAGTACGCGCCGGGGATGTCGTAGATGGGGTAGTGCGTCGCGAGGACCGCGTAGCCGGAGTGAAGTGAACCCCGGTCGGTCCTGACCGTCACCCCGCCGTCCTGCTCCTTGATATCTACGGCGCGGGTCATCTCAAAGATGTAACTCCCCTCCCCCGGCAGGTGCCCGGCGAGCAGCAGGAGGTAGTTTCGCGGGTGGAACTGCGCCTGGTTCTCCAGGACGACCGCGCCGTGGGTCTCTCCGGGGAGCCCGACCTCCTCTGTGAACGCGGCCGAAAGCCCGAGGCTCTTTGCCGCGTCCGCCTCGGCCGCGACCCTCTCGCGGTCGTCCACCGACTCTGCAAAGGTGTAGGCGGGTTTTCGCTCGAAACTGCACGGGATGGCATACTCCCGGACGAGGGACGCGATCGCCTCGATCGCCGCCTGGTTTGCGTCCGCGTACTGCCGGGCCTTCCCGCTCCCGAACCGGTCGATGAGCCCCGTGTAGATCAGCCGGTGGAGCGACGTGATCTTCGCCGTCGTGTGGCCGGTGGCGCCCGTGATGATCCGGTAGGCGTCGATGAGGGCGACGGTCAGCCCCGCCCGTTTCAGCAGAAATGCCGTGGTGATACCCGCTATCCCGCCACCGATCACCGTGACGTCCGCCCGCCCGGCCCCGTCGAGGGGCGGAAATGCTGTCTCCGGCGACGTGGCTACCCAGTACGACTCCGCCATGCCCGGCAGATCGTTGTTCCCTTCTGGTGACTCTCCCATACCTCTCCCCCTCAGCGCGGGATGGATGCCCCGGCACCCACATAACGGTTGTGCCGGGTTAATGGTTGTGCAGGGTTACGGTGCGGGAGCCCCGGTGCTCGGGGGCATCGATCGCCGCATGCGCAGGGAGATCCCGGATAAGAACCGGGCACTGTCTTCCATCGGCTATCGCAAGCACTGCCCCCTTCCTGCGGGTGGGGGCGGGGAGGAGCGCGAAGCGCGCGGGCGGGTGGGGATGCCGGAGAGCGACGATGCGGGTATTCCCCGCGGGAGAGGGTTTCCCCTCCCCGGTCCCCTCCCCGTGGCGATATCCCACGGTCCACTGCACGGGGACAGGCCGGAGAAGAACCGGGCACGGCTTCCCACCGGATATCGCAAGCACTGCCCCTGCCCCGGGAGGGCAGGGGAGGAGCGCGAAGCGCGGGCGGGGTGGGGGTTGCCGGAGAGGACGTGCGAGTATCCCTCCAGGAAGCGCGGGCGGGGTGGGGATGCCGGAGAAGAGCGTATGAGTAGCCTACCTACGGGGAGGCAGTGCGGGGTGGGGGATGCCGGAGAGCGACGTAGTACGAGCAAGCACCCTTCCCCCGTGGCGATAGCCGCCACAGCCCACCGCTACGCCGGCGATCCCGGGGGAAGATCCAGGCCCGCCCCCACCCCATCGAGGGTGAGGCCCCGGGTCTATACGCGGGGGCCCGCCGGTATGCATAAGAGCGATCGCGAGCATGCAGGGCTGATCAGGATGAGCGCAATTCACGGGATCCGGGCCTATGAACGGTATGCAGGAAAGGAGACGATACGCCGCATCGAGGCAAAGGCGCGGCCGCTCCGGGATATGCACATCCTGCACATGAACTCCACCTACTACGGCGGCGGCGTCTCGCAGCTCCTCTCGTCCCTGACGCTTCTGCTGAACAGCCTCGGCATACAGACCGGGTGGCGCGTCGTGCATGGCCCGCCGGACTTCTTCAGCGTGACGAAGAAGTTCCATAACGCCCTCCAGGGAGCGGAGATCAACCTGACCGGCCGGAAGCAGGAGCTCTACGAGGAGGTCATCCGCGAGAACGCCATGCGGAACCACCTAAACCACGATATGGTCTTCATCCACGACCCACAACCCCTCCCGATGATCGCCCATTACCGGAAGAAGAGCCCCTGGATATGGCGCTGCCACATCGACCTCACCGCACCGAACCCGAAGGTCTGGAACTACCTCGTCCCGTTCATCGAGAAGTACGACGCCGTCGTCCTCTCGAGCAGGGAGTATCGCCAGAATATCAGGACGCCGCAGGTCTTCTCCATGCCCGCCATCGACCCCTTCTCCATCGTGAACCGGGAACTCTCCGAGAGCGCCATCGACGAGCGCCTCGCACACTACGGCATCCCGACCGACCTCCCCCTGGTCGTCCAGGTCTCCCGGTTCGACCGCTGGAAAGACCCGCTGGGGGTCATCCGGGCGTTTGAGAAAGCGCGGAGAGAGGAGGAATGCACCCTGGTCCTTGTCGGGAACGTGGCAACCGACGACCCGGAGGGCGCCGAGGTCTACCGGTCGCTCCTTGCTCACCGGGGCGAGCGGGTCATCATCCAGAGCGTCCAGGACGGGGCGCTCGTGAACGCGCTCCAGCGCCGCGCCGCGGTCGTCCTGCAGAAATCCATCCGGGAAGGGTTCGGGCTGACGGTATCGGAGGCGATGTGGAAGGGGGCGGCGGTGATCGGCGGGAACGTCGGTGGTATCCGCTACCAGATACGGGATGGGGAGAATGGGTTCCTGGTCTCCTCCGTCGACGAGGCGGCGGCGAGGATCGTCCAGCTGCTCCGCGACCCCGACCTTCGCGCACGGCTCGGGCATGCGGCGCACGAGACGGTGCGGGAGTGTTTCCTCTTCACCCGCAGCGTCGAGCAGTACCTCGACCTGATCGGCTCGTTCGAGCCGGATTTCCGGCTGCGGGAGATGAAGGAGCCCTCCTGTGGGGGATCCGCAAACCCGGGCGGGCCGGGACGGGAGCCTTGATGGGGAGGGCAATCGTTCGGTACAGATCTCGCGTGCGTCGACGGTGCACGGATGGCGGCATGAATCTCCCGCGCGAGACGGCATCACCGCTTGTTGCAGATGAGCTCACGCGGTGGCGCGAAAGACATGAAAGGGGTTGAAAAACACCCATACGAACGCCCACGTGCGCCGGCGGGGCGTGAAACAGCGGCGGGGTCACGCGCCGCACCCCGCGCCCGGGCCGCTATCGCCGAAATCCGGCGATATCCCCCGCGAAAAAACCCGAGCCTTTTTCTCCGAGCGGGTGCGATCACTGATCCGTGAATTCCATGGAGATCCAGGTAATCGGTGTTCAGGGCCTCCCCCTGATCCAGAAAGGCGACGACCTGCCCGCCCTCATCTGCGGCCGGGTCACGCTTGAAGACGGCGATATCCTCACCATCGCCTCGTCCGTCTACTCAAAGGCAAAGGGTTTCACCCGTGACCTCACCTCCATCACCCCCGGCGCGGAAGCCGTGCGGATCGCCGCAAAGACGAAGGAAGACCCCCGCTTCGTGCAGGCGGTCCTGGACTCGTCCACCGCGATCCTGCTTGAGTACCCGTTCATCCTCTCCGAACTGCCTTCCGGCCACATCGGTGTCCGGGCAGGCGTCGACCACAGCAACATCGAAGACGGCCGGATCATCATCCTCCCGCCCGACCCCATGGGGGCCGCCGCTGAGGTCCGGGACGCGATCCGCCGCATCACCGGAAAGGACGTCCGGGTGGTCATCACCGACACCTGCGGGCGGTCGTTCCGGCGCGGCCAGACCGGCATCGCCATCGGGTGGGCGGGAATGACGGCGATCAACGACTACCGGGGCGACACCGACCTCTTCGGCCACGTCCTCCAGATCACCGAGGAAGCGGTGGTCGACGAGATTGCGGCCTTCGCAAACTTCGTCATGGGCGAAAGCCACCAGGGGGTCCCCGCCGTGGTCTTCCGGAACTGCAGGGCCTGGAACGGGCACGACGCCGTCTACTTCGCGCCCGAAGAAGACATCATCAGGGCAGCCCTCGCGACGAACAAAAAGGATTAGAAGAGGGCATTGAGGATAAAGACTGCCACTCCGGTCACGGCGGTCAGGACGATCACGACCTCCGGGCTGATATGGATGGCCCGGTGGTCCTCGCTATCATAGTAGTTGACCAGGCCGGCAGAGGATACCAGTCTTCCGCCAGATTTTTTCGCCATACAGAAATATACTCCCTTGCCATATATAAAAGAAAGGTAGAACGATGCAGCAAGCCGCACCGTACGTCATCACCGGCCGGGCGCTCCTCGGCGAAGACCTCGTGGAAGAGGACGTCGCCATCACCGTCTCGGGGGGTATTATCACTGCGATAGAACCTTACCCGGGACCGCCGGACCAGTGGATCGTGCCCGCCTTCTTCAACGCCCACACCCATCTCGGCGACACCGTCGCGATGGACCTCCCCGCCCGGGGCAGCCTTGCCGAGCTCGTCAAACCCCCGGACGGCCTAAAGCACAGGATCCTCGCGGCAACCCCGCGGGCCGACCTCGTCAGGGGGATGCGGTCGAGCATCACGACGATGATCGCGACCGGGACGGCCGGGTTTGCCGACTTCAGGGAAGGGGGAGCCGCCGGTGTCGCGGCGCTCCGCGAGGCTGCGGCCGGGCTCGACTGCCGCCCGGTCATCCTCGGCCGCGAAGGCGGGGAGCGGGTGAGCGACGGAGCGGGCATCAGCAGCGTCCACGACGTGGCGAACGCCGAAGAGGTCGTCAGGGAGGCCCGGCAGGCCGGCCGGCTCGTTGCCTTCCATGCTGGGGAGAAGAACCCGGACGATATCGACGATGCGCTCGCGTTCGATCCCGACCTGCTCGTCCACTGCACCCACGCGACGGATGCGCATCTCCGCCGGATCGTTGATGCGGGGATCCCGATCGCCGTCTGCCCGCGGTCGAACTGGGCGCTCGGCGTTGCGGCATCGCCGGCCCACCCGCCGATCGCGCGCATCCTCGAGCTCGGGGGCCGGTTCCTTCTCGGGACGGACAACGTGATGTTCGTTCAGCCCGATATGCTCAGGGAGATGGCTTTTACCGCAACCGTCTACCGCGCGCCCCCCGGCGAGGTCCTGCGGGCCGCGATCGCGGGTGCGACGCTCGCTGGCAGGACCGGGTACCTGGAAATCGGGCAGGATGCCCGAATGCTCGTAGTAAATCCGGCAAAAGGCAATCTCTCCTTCAGCAGGGACATCCGGGCGACCATCGTAAAGCGGCTGGATTCATCCTCTATCAAACAAAATGTTTTAACCCTGCAGTAGAAATCAGATAAGAAGTATCTGTTCTGTGTGGTGTGTATGTTCCGTAAGATACTTGTTGCTATAGATGGTTCCGAACCGGCCGATCATGCGTTAGACGTGGCCATCGATGAGGCCGAAGTCCGGAACGCCGAGGTTCATGTTGTTTACGTGGTCGAATCCGGGCTGTTTTCATCCCTTCCCATGGACAACACACTCGAAATAATCTACAGTGTTTTGCAGAAGGAAGGCGAGGAGATCCTTGAATCCGCCCGGAAGAAGGCGGATGCAAAGAGGGTCTTGCTCACCACACACCTCCGGCAGGGGCATGCAGGATCCCAGATCGTCTCCCTCGCCAAAGATCTGGGCGTCGATCTCATCGTCCTCGGGTCTTATGGCAAGAGCGGCGTCGATCGCCTTCTCCTCGGGAGTGTGACCGACTACGTCGTCCAGAACAGCCCCATCACGACCATGGTGGTGAGATCATAACACCTTCGCGGCAGATGCTTGTCCGTGACTTCATGGTGACCGACGTCGTCTGCGTCGAGATTCCCGGGAACAGGGACGACGTCCTGCGCATCCTGAAACGTACGGGCATCAGCGGCGTGCCGGTCTTGAAAGACGGCGAGCTCGTCGGGATCATCACCCGAAAGGACCTCCTCCGCAAGGCGGAAGAGACCCAGCTCGGGCTCCTGATGACACCCAACCCGGTCGTCATCAGGCCGGACGCTCCCCTCTCAGAGGCGGCGCAGCTGATGGTGCGGCATAACATCAGGAGGCTCCCGGTCGTGGAAGACGGGTCCATGATCGGGATCATCAGCGTCGCCGACCTCATCGGCGCCATCGCCCAGATGCGCCTTGCCGTGCCGATCCGGGACAACTACGTCAGCAAGACCTATGCCCTCTGGGAGGAGACGCCCCTCTCGCTCGTCGGGAGGGTCCTTGAGATCTCGGGCTACGACGCCATCCCGATCCTGATGGAGGACGGCACGCTCACCGGCATCATATCGGAGCGGGACCTCATCAGGCACACCCGCATCGAGGACGGTGTCGAGGTCAGCGACTTCTCAAACGGTACTGATGACGACGAGTGGACCTGGGAGAGCATCCGGGATATGCACACCATCAGCTACGGGATATCACGGATCCAGCTACTCCCGATCCCCGTCAAGAATGCAATGGTCCGAAACGTCCTCGCCGTCCCTATCAACGCTGAGGTCGGCGAATGCGCACTGAAGATGCGGCGTGCCCGGGTCGACCAGCTCCCGGTTGTCAACGGGAACAAGCGGCTCATCGCCATGCTCTTCGACCGGGAGTTGATCAAGGTTCTGCTGCCGGACCAGCCGGGCTTACGAAAGAATTAAGGGGCAACATTATATAACATAGAGATGCTTATCGTATCGTGCTGAAACCCGGTACGACGATAAATTTATGTTTTATGATATCGCTGTATACGTTTGACCGCTTTTGAGCGATTCAAGCGTCTTTAATGGTTTTAGGGGTGCTTCAATGCTTGATACTTCCCAAGAGATTATGAAAGGTACAACCACGGTAGGACTGATCTTCAACGGGGGCGTGGTTCTTGCCACCGAGATGCGGGCGACGATGGGGAACATGATCGCAAGCAAGCGTGCCAAGAAGATCTACCAGATCACGCCGCGGATCGGCATGACCACTGCCGGCGGCGTCGGTGACGCGCAACAACTGGTCCGGATCCTCCAGGTCGAGTGCAACCTCTTTGAGATGCGCCGCGGCAAGACCATGTCGGTCGGTGCGGCATCGACCCTGCTCTCGAACTACTTAAACCAGAACCGGTACTACCCCTACTACGTCCAGCTCCTGATGGGCGGGTTCGACGACGAGGGGCCGAGCGTCTACTCCGTCGATGCGATGGGCGGGGCGACCAAGGAAGAGGAGATCGTCGCCACGGGGTCGGGGTCTCCCTTTGCCTACGGCGTGCTTGAAGACCAGTACCGCCCGGACATGAAGGAGGACGAGGCGCGAGACCTCGCCATCCGTGCCATCAGGTCGGCGATGCGCCGCGACTCCGCATCCGGTGAGGATATCATGGTGGTCGTGATAACGAAAGACAAATACGAGGAACACATTGAGCACGGGTTGCAGCGACCGTCTGCGGCCCGCTCCACAACCTGACATTTTTTAGGACGATTTTAATGGTGATTGAAGAGAAACTTCGGGAGCTTAAGGAGCAGATCAACAAGATCGTTCCCAGCGGGATTACGATCTCAGACGTCGAGTTCGAGGGGCCTGAGCTCGTTATCTACACTGACGACCCGAAACAGTTTGCCGATCAGGCGGACCTGATCAAGGTCCTCGCGCGTGACCTCAGGAAGCGCATCGTCGTGCGCCCGAATATCCTTGAAGACCCGGAACGTGCGGCCCAGGAGATCCGGGCCGTTGTGCCGGAGAACGCGGGGATATCCGACCTCTTCTTCGACCCGGAGACGGGTGAGGTCCTGATCGAGGCGGAGAAACCTGGTGTGGTCATCGGCAAGAACGGCATCACGCTGCGCGAGATCACAAAACAGATCGGCTGGACGCCGAAGGTTGTCCGGACACCGCCCATCGAGAGTACGACGGTGAAGCAGATCCGCACGTTCCTCCGGTCGGTGAAGGACGAGCGCAAGGCGTTTCTGCGCAAGATCGGCCACCGCATCCACCGGGAGGTCACGAGCAAGGACCAGTGGCTGCGGGTCACGACGCTCGGGTGCTGCCGTGAGGTGGGCCGGGCCGCGTTCCTGATATCGACGCCGGAGAGCAAGATCCTGGTGGACTGCGGCGAGAAACCGGGCAGCGCCGCGAACGGGACGCCGTACCTCTACGTGCCCGAGATCTATCCGCTCGGCTCGCTCGACGCGGTGGTGCTCACCCACGCGCACCTCGACCACTGTGCTCTCGTCCCCCTCCTCTTCAAGTATGGCTATGAGGGGCCGGTTTACTCGACCCCGCCGACGAGGGACCTCTCGACGATGCTCCAGCTCGATTACCTGGACGTCGTCCGGAAGGAGACGGATAAGATCCCCTACACCTCAAACGAGGTGCGGACCTACATGAAGCACTCCATCACCCTCAACTACGGCAGTGTGACCGACATCGCCCCCGACGTCAAGCTCACCTTCCATAACGCGGGGCATATCCTCGGGTCGGCCATCGCGCACTTCCATATCGGGGAGGGCCTCTACAACATCGCGTTCACCGGGGACTTCAACTACCAGAAGACGAGGCTCTTCTCCCCGGCGGTATCGTCGTTCCCCCGCCTCGAGGCGCTCTTCATGGAGAGCACCTACGGCGGGGCGAACGATATCCAGCCGCAGAGGAAAGACGCGGAAGAGAAACTCTACGAGACGGTTTCGGCGACGATCAAGCGCGGGGGCAAGGTGATCATCCCGGCGTTCGCCGTCGGGCGGTCGCAGGAGGTCATGCTCGCCCTCGAGGAGGGGATCCGGCGGCAGAAGATACCGCCGGTGAAGATCTACCTCGACGGGATGATCAAGGAGGCAACGGCGATCCACACGACCTACCCGGAGTACCTCAACAGCGATCTCCGGAACCAGATCTTCCGCGAGGGCTTAAACCCCTTCCTTGCCGACGCCTTTGTCCAGGTGGACTCGCCGGACCTCCGCGAGAAGGTGATCGGGGGCGACCCCTGCGTCATCATCACCACAAGCGGTATGTTGAACGGCGGGCCGGTGATGGAGTATCTCAAGGCCCTCGGCCCCGATGAGCGCAACACGCTTGTCTTCGTCGGTTACCAGGCAGAGGGGACGCTCGGGCGCCGTATCCAGAAAGGGTGGCGGGAGATCCCGCTCGGGTGGCGCGAGACGATCGTGATCAACCTCGAGATCGCGACGAGCGACGGGTTCTCCGGTCACTCGGACAGGAAGCAGCTGATGAACTACGTCGCCCACCTCCAGCCGCGGCCGGAGAAGATCTTCACCATCCACGGCGACGAGAACAAGACGCTTGACCTTGCAAGTTCCATCTACAAGCGGCACCGTATCGAGACGCATTCTCCCATGAACCTCGAGACCTACCGCATGATATAAGGATGCCGCGGAACCTGCCCGTTCTCCTCGGGATATTCGTGGTGATGGCGCTCTCGAACGCCGTCGTCCCGGTGCTCCCCGGTTTTGCGGAGGGGGCGGCGATGCAGGGTGCGGTCTACGCCGCCTATTTTTTGGGCACGTTCATCACGGTGCTGCCGGCCGGGATAGCGAGCGACCGGCTTGGCCGCGTGCCGCTCATCCGTGCCGGGCTTCTCCTGACGGTCGTAAGCGGGGTCCTCATCCTGCTCTTCCCCTCGGGCCTGCCGCTCCTGCTCTTCCGGGCGGTCGAAGGGCTCGGGGCCGGGCTCTTCCTCTCGGCGGCGCTCGCGTGGGCGAACTCGCACCCGTCGGCCGGGCAGATCAGCGGGTACGTCATGGCGGCCCAGAACCTCGGTCTGGTCGCGGGGCTTCTCGCCGCGGGGTGGCTGGATGCGGCCTTCGGGAGCCATCTGGCGGGGATCGCCTTTTTTACGGCGCTCACCATCCCTGCGCTCGCGCTGAGCGCCACCGTCAGGGAGAGCGACCACGGGGGGTTTGCGCAGGCCGATCTCTCTCTCGTCGTCCGGAACTACTTCTGGCTCTTTACCGCGGCCGCCGTCCTCGTGGGGATGACCGGGGTGGCGGCGGCTCTCTACCCGGGGTACACGGGGAGCGATCCGTCGCTCCTTGCCCTTCAACTCGCGACGGTCAACATCGCGACCGTCGTTGCCGTGCTCGTCGCCCCCCGCCTCGACCTCTGTCCCGTCCCGACCATCCGGGTCTCCTCGCTCCTCATGGCCGGGGCGGTCGCGGCGGGTTACGTGACGCCTTACGCCCTCCCTGTCATCGGGGCTCTTGCCGGGGTGATCGTCGTCGCGGTGCTCGCGTTCCTTGCAGAGACCGGGATCCAGCAGGGTGCTATGACCGGGCTCTTCAATACCGCAACCTACGCCGGGTTTACGGTTCTCCCCGCTCTTGCCGGGCTGGTCGCGGGAGAGTTCGGTTTTCTCCCCGCGTTCCTCCTGCCTGCCGGGATGGCGGCGACGATGGCGGTCACGATCGGCAGGTGCCGGTGCAGGTGCCCTGCCTGACGGAGCGCATCGATTCCAGACGAACAGACCCTATCTGGCCTTCGCCCCATCCCGCACAGCGCGCTCCACACCGGTGGCATACCCACACGTTTCTCCGGCACCCCCCACCCCACCCGCGCTTTCGCTCCTCCCCGCCCTCCCGGGGGCGAGGGCAGTCATGGCGATAGCCAGGGGAAAGCCGTATCAGGGGGTGGTGCTGGCGGTGGTTTTTCGGGAGAAGGGGGGAGCGAGCCGGAACTGGTTCGACCCCGGGATCTCCCGTGCAGTGGACCGTGGTGGCTATCGCCACGGGGGTGGGGACGGGGAGGGGCCCCCCTCCCGGGCAAAATGTCACCCAAAGTTCCTCTCCGGCAACCCCCACCCGCCTGCGCTTCACGCTCCTCCCCCCCTCCCGGGGCAGGGGCAGTCATGGCGATATCCGGTGGGAAGCCGTGCCCGGTTCTTCCTGGGATCTCCCGGACAGTGGACCGTGGGGATATCGCCATCGGGGGAGGGGACCGGGGAGAGGGCGGGAGCAGCACGTGGGGATACCCGGGAAAAGCCGTCCCCGGGAATGCAAACACCCGGGCAATGCGAAAAAGATCGATGATCCCCCATGTTGATAGTGCCGGTGATCGAGGACCGTTACAGGAGCGCATATTACCGGCCCCGTCCATAGGATCACCGCATGAAACTGCTGATCAACGGCGAGCGGCGCGACGCGGTCTCCGGAAAGACGTTTACGGTGCGTAACCCGGCAACGGGGGATGTGCTCGGGGAGGCGCCGCTCGGCGGCGAGGATGACGTCCGGTCTGCCGTGGAGGCGGCGGGGGAGGCGTTCGCGGACTGGTCGGCGAGAAACCCGAGAGCCCGGGCGAAGATCCTCTTCTTTGCCGCAGAGGAGGTGCGCCGCAGGAACACCGATCTTGCGGCTCTCCTGACGGCCGAGCAGGGGAAACCCATCCGCGAGGCGGTTGATGAGATCAACGGGTTTGCAAACATCCTCGAGTACTATCACGCCCTCTCCGCGGGGGAGCGGGGGGAGTTCGCGAACCTCCGGGGCTATGGCCGTACCATCGTCCTCCGGCGCCCGCTCGGCGTCTGCGGCGCGATCGTCCCCTGGAACATGCCCGCGATCATCATGGGCTGGAAGATCGGGCCGGCTCTCACGGCGGGAAACACCGTGATCCTGAAGCCCGCGACGACGGCCCCGTTGACCTGCATGAGCCTCGCGGAGATCCTCGAGGGCGCCGGGCTCCCGCCGGGCGTCCTGAACGTCGTCACCGGCCCGGGGGAGACGGTTGGCCGGGAGATCGCGCGAAACCCGGGCATTCGGAAGGTCTCGTTCACCGGCGAGGCCGGGACCGGGAGGCAGGTCGCCCTGGATGCCGCGCCGGCATTGAAGCGGGTCACGCTGGAACTCGGGGGGAGCGATCCGATGATCGTCTGCGGCGATGCCGATATACCGATGGCGGTCGAGGGGGTCGTCAGGGGGCGGTTCTACAACTGCGGGCAGACCTGTACGGCGGTAAAACGGCTTTACGTCTTCGACTCGATTGCAGATGAGTTTATCCGGCGCCTGAGATCAAGGGTCGAGGCGCTCGTGGTCGGGAACGGTATGGACCGCGGCGTCGATATGGGCCCGCTGAACAACCCTGCGGGGCTTGAGCGGGTGATGCGCCTGGTGGATACGGTCCGGGAGCACCGAGACGGGGAGATCGTCGCAGGGGGGCGGGTTCCCCGCGGGGAGGAGTACGAGCGAGGTTTCTTCTTCCTGCCGACGCTCGTTGCCGGTCTCCCGCACGACTCCCCCCTCTTCTCTGAGGAGGTCTTCGGCCCGGTGCTCCCGATCGCGACCGTCGCGGACCTCGACGAGGCGCTCGAGCGGGCGAACGACAGCCGCTACGGTCTCGGGGCGTCGGTCTGGACCCGGAGCGCGGATCTGATCGCCCGGGCGACGGAGGGGCTTGAGGCGGGGATCGTCTGGGTCAACCAGCACCTGAAGGTCCCCCCGGAGGTGCCGTTCGGGGGGACGAAGGAGAGCGGTATCGGGAGGGAGAACGGCAACCGGGCGCTCGAGGAGTATATGGAGGAGAAGGTTGTGATGATACGCTTGTGAGATGGAAAGGGAGGCCCGGAGCCCCCGGGGATGGTCCGGGCGGCCGGTCCGTCTCGCGAGGCGCTATGCCCCTGCTGCACCGGGCCGTCTTCGTGTGCAGATAGCGGGCTGGTTCACCTCACCTGTGGGTCCTGGGTGCACGGGGCGGGTGGTCAACCGCTCGCGTGAGACTCTGTCATTGCCCTCTGCCATCAGCTCCCGCGTTGCCGCGAAGATCGCGGGGAAGGAGTGCGTGAATCAGCCCCGGATGCGTGGGAGCATCCGGCCTGAGGCGGCAGGCCCGGGAGGTCTGCCCATCTTCCCGGGGATGCGGGGTGCTGAGTCTTTGGGGGATCTCCAGGAAAGGGTTCCGGCCGGGAGCCTTCGAGAGGCAAAAAGGTCACTTACGTGGTTATTTCTGCTATTGAGGATGTTATCAGAATAATCGTAATATTTATATATAAATATAGACATGCCTTTAGGCCTCCCAAGGGGGGAAAAGTGGTATGAACCGATGGATAACTCTGTGCGCGTGCATCTTTGTCCTTCTGGCCGTTCCGTTTGCCGTGACGGCGGCGCCGGTCGGGGATGAGAATGCAACCATGACACCCGGCGGCGTGACCGGGAACGTGACCGGGAACGTGACCGGGAACGTAACCGGGAACATGACGGTTGCCGGGTATATCGCCCAGGACCAGAACCTGACAAGGCTGGCCGAAGCACTCAACGTAACGGGACTCTATGACGTCCTGAACTCCGGAGGGCCGTATACGGTCTTTGCCCCGAGCGATGATGCATTCAACGCTCTCGGCAACGATACGGTGAACCAGCTCTTCAACGATACCGCGAACCTGACTACGGTTCTTCAGTACCACGTCGTTGAAGGCGAGTACACCTCGGCGAACCTCACCGCTATGACCGGGAACCAGACTGGAAACCAGACTGATAACGCGTCGAGCGGCGGTGTCTTCGGTATCCTCGGCGGGCTCTTCGGCGGAAGCGAGACCGGGAACGCAACCACGAACGCGACCGGGACTGCGACGACGCTGCAGACGCTCTCCGGTGAGAGCCTGAACGTCACCGTCAGCAACGGCAAGATCATGGTCGGGAACGCTACGGTCACCACGAAGGACATCAACACAACGAACGGCGTGATCCACATCATCGACCAGGTGCTGCTGCCTCCGGGCCTGAACCTGACCACGACCGGGAACGAGACGGTGGCAGGGAACGCGACCGGAACGACAGGGTACACGACGATGGCGTGAGGCAGCCGGGCGGGAGACCGGAGCGGCGCATGCCGTTGCCGGCCCCCGGTATCGCCCGGCAGGCAGTCGCTGTCGTTCCTGGCTGTAAGCGCCACCCCTTTTTTCCGGGCGTCCTGCCCGCCGCTCTTCGGGTATCGGACGGCAGAGATACCCTGTCTTCCCGCGCTCTCTTCGCTCGCAACCCGGGAGAACCGTGCGGGGCGCGGGCGGGTACAGATGGCCGGCAGAGATGCCCTGCAGATCGCCGTGATCTGTTCACTGCGATCGGGGGATGTATGCTTGTGGCTACGGGCACTGGGGGATACCTGAATTCTGGCCTCGATCCGATCGGAGCGGCGTTCGGGTTATATATGACAATATTTTTATATTAATGAGATTATTCATCTGTCCGCAAGGGGGGATATGCATGAAACGACCTTTACTGTTCAGTTTGTGCAGCGTCCTTCTCCTCCTGGTCGCTACCGCAAGCATGGCGATCTCGATTGGAGAAGGGCCTGTCGAGCTGAGTCCTGATGAGTATGTGAACATTACGCCTGTAAACAGCACCGAATCCTATAGGGTGCCGCAGACAACGGTGCTCGGAGCACTTGACGCAGCCTCGAAACTCGGAAACTTTACGTACCAGGTCGCCGCGGACCTGCCGCCGGAAGAGGGGAATCTCAGCATCGTATCGATTGTGGATATACAAAACGAGGTTGTGAACGAAACCCCGTATGCCTGGGCGTACTGGGTGAACGATGAGCCGGGAACGACCGGACCTGCGGTGACGAACGTCACCGACGGCGACAATCTGACCTATACGTACGGACCTCCGGACCACTCCATAGATAACGCCTCGTATACGCTGAGAGTCTACGTCAGCGTACCCGGGGCAGCGGTGAACGTGACGCCGACACCGACCGTAAACGTCACCCCGACGCCGACGGTGAACGTGACTCCGATCACCGGGGCGAACGTCACCATTGTATCGCCGGAGGAGGGTGCCAGCATCGCTGCCGGGAACGTGACGGTTACGGTGGACCTGACGAACTTCACGCCGATCGAACCGACCGGGCAGCCGAACGCGCCGGGTGAAGGCCACCTGCACTACTACCTCGATGCCCCGATACCGACAAATGAGAGTGCGCCCGCTATCCCGGAGACCGGTGGCTATGTCATCTCCACGAACACCTCCTACACCTGGGAGAACGTGACGCCGGGCGAGCACAACCTCTCGGTCCAGCTCGTCAACAACGACCACACCCCGCTCATCCCGCTCGCGTTTGACACGGTCAACGTGACGGTCACCGGGGAGGGGAATGTAACGCCGACACCGACAGTGAACGTCACGCCGACCCCGACGGTGAACGTCACGCCGACGGTGAACGTGACCCCGACGCCGACAGTGAACGTCACGCCGACTCCGACGGTGAACGTCACTCCGACTCCGACAGTGAACGTGACCCCGACGCCGACAGTGAATATCACTCCAACGCCGACAGTGAATGTCACCCCGGCGGTGAACGTGGCTGATGAGATCGTTACAGGGCTTTCCGGGGAGGAGGACCTGACAACATTCACCGGACTTGTGAACAACTCGACCATCGGGGAGGATCTCGATGTGAACAGGACCTACCTGGTGTGCGCTCCGACCAACGCCGCGTTTGCCGGGCTCGGTAACCAGACACTCTCGGCTATCCAGAACGACACAACGCTCTTAAACAGCATCCTCGAGTACCACATCATCGAGGGGGATTACACACTCGAAGAACTCGCGATGCTGTGCCAGAATGCAACCGACGGCAGGATTCGCCTGACGACCGTTGAGGGATCGGATGTTAACATCTCGTTCACCGACAGCGGTCAACTGGTCATCAACGACATCGCTGTCGTGGACCAGATCCGGATCACGAACACCATCATCGTCTACGTGCTCGACGGTGTCCTGATCCCGCCGGGAACCACACTCCCGACGCCGACCCCGACAATGAACGTCACTCCAACGCCGACAATGAACGTCACGCCGACCCCGACGATGAACGTCACTCCGACTCCGACAGTAAACGTCACCCCAACGCCGACGATGAACGTGACTCCGATCACCGGGGCTAACGTCACCATCGTATCGCCGGAGGAGGGTGCCAGCATCGCTGCCGGGAACGTGACGGTTACGGTGAACCTGACGAACTTCACGCCGGTCGAACCGACCGGGCAGCCGAACGCGCCGGGTGAAGGCCACCTGCACTACTACCTCGATGCCCCGGTGCCGACAAATGAGAGTGCGCCCGCTATCCCGGAGACCGGCGGCTATGTCATCTCCACGAACACCTCCTACACCTGGGAGAACGTGACGCCGGGCGAGCACAACCTCTCGGTCCAGCTCGTCAACAACGACCACACCCCGCTCATCCCGCTCGCGTTTGACACGGTCAACGTGACGGTCACCGGGGAGGGGAATGTCACGCCGACACCGACAGTGAATGTCACTCCGACTCCGACGGTGAACGTGACCCCGACACCGACAGTGAACGTCACTCCAACGCCGACAGTGAACGTCACTCCAACGCCGACAATGAACGTCACCCCGACACCGACGACGACCGGCACTCCGAAACCGACGGTGACGCCGGGAGTACCGGTGAAGAGCATGGATCTCGAGCTTTACAAAGGCTGGAACTTCGTCTCCATCCCAAGGCCGCTCTCCCCGGGCAACAACACCGCGATTGAGGTCTTCGGGGACGTCGACACCGGCGGAAGGCCGATCTACACCTATACCCCGGGGGCCGGCTTTGAGACTCTGGGCGCGAATACGACCCTGGAGGTCCTTGACGGCTACTGGGTCTATTCGACCGAGGCCATGACCGTGAAGCTGAACTTCAGCACCAACCCGGTGATGGCCCCCGCGTCCAAGGCTCTCTCCCCGGGATGGAATGCCATCGGCTACTCCGACCTGACTCCGCTGAGCGCAAACGACTCGCTCATATCGGTGGAAGACAACTGGGTCTATGTCGTCGGCTACGACGCGGAGAACCAGAACTACCAGCCGGCACTCGTCAACGGTCTGAAGGGGGCTCAGGGTGAGAACCAGAAACTCTTCCCGACCGAGGGCTACTGGCTGTTTATGCGCGAGGATGGCACACTGGCTGCCATCAGCGCCTGACCCTTTTTTTTGACGATCTGGACACTTCCCGGCCCTGCTCGGTCCCACATCGCCCTATCCTTGAGCCCGCGACTGCAGGCCCGGGCGCCTGTTGCTGCCGGGAAACACCGGACCCTCTAAAAAATGACTTCCCGGGGGAGACCGGGTTTCAGGGGGAGGCGGGTGCGGCCGTTGGCCGGCTGAACCGGTCCATCACGGAGAGGACCGCGGGCATGACCAGGATCGCGCCCATGAGCGAGAACCCGACGGTGATGACCGTCACGATCCCGAAGTTAGAGATGATGTTGAACGTCGAGAGCAGCAGCGCCGAGAACCCGAAGACCGTCGTCATCCCGGACACCGTGATGGCCGTCCCGATCTTCTGCACCGCCTGCTGGATCGCCTCATACAACTCCTTCCCGCGCCTCCGCTCTTCGTGGAACCGCTCCATGATCAGGATGGTGTACTCCGAGGCTACCCCGATCGTCATCGACCCGAGCACCGCGGTCAGCGGCGTATAGTCGAGGCCGAGCAGGTACATGATTGCCCCGTTCCAGCCCACGATGAAGATGATCGGGATGACCGGCGAGACCGCCGTCGCCTTCCGGTAGACAAGGAGCAGGAAGAGGAAGATCAACAAAAACCCGAGGACGGTCATCATCGTCTTGCTCTCCGAGATATCGGTCATCAGGTTGGTGAACATCTCAAGCATCCCCGTCGGCGTTGCCGTGATGCCCGGCGGCGGGCTCTTCCACGCAACGTCGCTCTTCATCCGGTCCACGAGCGAGAGGGCGACCTCGTTCTCCATCTCGACAAGCCCGAACTCGATGACCGTCTCGGTATTGCCGCTCAGGTACTTCTCTTTCGTTGCCTCCGGGATGCGCTTGAGGACCTCATCGACCTCCTGCTGGGTCGCCGGCATCCGGCCGCCGTTGTACTGGACCAGGTAGGTGACGATACTCGTGGCCGACGTGATCTTATCGTTGTTTGCGACCTCATAATCCCCAAACTCCTTCATCCATGTCAGGGTGTCCAGGTTCGTGACGCCGCCGCCCCTGATATAGAGCGTCAGGGTTTCCGTCGACCCCATGACGCGCCGCATCTTCTGCAGGTCAACGACCGCCGGCATATCATCAGGGACGAAGGTCTCCTCGTCTGAGTTGATGGGGATGCTGGCGTCGAGGTGCACGCCGGCAAGCGCGACGAGCCCGAGAACCAGGAGGATCGGTATCGGATGTCGTGCAATCTTTCCCGCAACGCCGCCGAGGAACCGGTCGTAGGCCGCCATGCTGGAGCCGGTGGACGCGTCCCCTTCTGCCTTCGGGCGGTACCTGACCAGCATGCCGAACGTCGGGACGATGATCAGGGCCGATATGTAGCAGAAGATCACCCCCATGACGCAGACCAGCCCGAAGTCGCGGACCATCGGGACGGGGGAGACCCACATGGCGATGAACCCGAGGGATGTCGCGATCATCGCGTACAGGATCGCGGGGCCTGAGTTCCGGATAGTCGTCATCACCGCTTCCCCGAGCGGGGAGGTCCGTGCCTCTTCATCGAACCGGGACTGGAACTGGATGGCGTAGTCGATACCGATCCCGATCAGCACCGGGAACGCGCCGATCACGACCATGCTGATCGGGATCCCGACAAGCCCCATGGTGCCGAAGGTCAGGATAAGTCCCGTTCCCACCACGAAGACCGGCAGGAACCGGTAGCGGACGTGCCCGAAGAGGAGCCCTACGGCGAGCACCATGAGGAGCATGGCGGCGCCGATCAGCACACCCATCGATGCGTTGATCTCCTCCCCCATCTGCTTGGCGAAAGCAGGGGAACCGGTCACGGTCACCTTGACGCCCGGGGGCATATCAGAGCAGCTGATGCGCGATTCGATGCTGTCGATGACCTGGTTCCGGGTATCCGAGGAAACCCCGGGCGCGAGGGTGACGGCGCTGATCGTCATCATGTTGGACGGGAGGTACCGGGAGAGGAGTTCCGGCGGCACCCGTTCCTTTGCCATGCTGATCTCCGCCTCGGATGCGGGGAGCGCGCCCCCGTTCACCTGCTTCACCATGTCGGTGATGCTCATGGTGCCGGCGACGTACTCCTCGCGGGCGATCTCGGACTGTAGCCGGTCTATATAGGCGAGGACGTCGGTATCGAGGACGTTGTCGCATTCGAAGAGCAGCATGATCGAATCGGACTTGAATGTGTCCATGTACTTGTCGAGCAGGGCACCGCGGGGCGTGCTCTTGTCGATGTAGGTATCGCGCCCCGTCTCCATGGTGGTCTGGCCCATGCCGTAGAGTGCAACAATCATGACGAGAACAAAGAGCGCGGCGACTGCTGCGGGTCGCCGCGTGATGCTCTCGGCGATTAGTTCAAATGGTGATCTCACGCTCTGCCTCCACTTTCATATATATCTCCGCATCAGGGAGATAAATGATTTGTTGCGAATGAGACAACAATCGGGATCGAGCTGCCGGCACCGGGATCGACGATCGAGGTATACGGGTGGCCGCGCAGTTCAGGGCGCTGTCGCACCGGGTCGCTTTCGCGGGATTCATGCCGTCTTTGCGATCGTCGCGGCAACGCGAGAGTCAGTGGTACGGGTGGTAAATACGGCCTTACGCGAAGGGGGCGTCACATGCCCATCTGCCGTTCTTCGCACCAACGCGGTCGCGAGCATCAGAAGAGGTTAATAATAGAGCCTCACGCGGAAGTCCGTGCAGGGTGCGTGAACGGGGTTACCCGGTGCCCGGGAGCGGGCGGACGGCGCCCCCGCACCAGGAGCTCCCTCCGCCCGCACCCCCCGGTGCCTCACCGGGGAACCGCCTTATACTCCTGTAGCAGGGCGTCGGCGTACGCCTCTTTCTTCTTTGTCGGTATGTAGTTGAAGGCCCCGGCCCTTCTCAGGAGCTCGGCGCGAATCGCGGCATCGTCCGCGAGATGCAGGTCCCGCACGCCGTCGATGATCATCTCAAGCTGGTTGATGCCAGTCGGCTTCCCGTCCACGAGGACCGTCTTGATCTTGATCGCCTCCGGCTTGATCCCGCCGCATATGGTGCAATAGTCGCCTTCCTTCTCGTTTGTCACGTTCCTTCACTCCCCCGGATCATCGTAAGCGACATCTTGAACCGAGTGATGGCGGAGAGGGCGTGGGGGACGTTTGCCGGGAAGATGATCGTCTCCCCCGCGGTCATCTGGTGCGTCTCCCCCGCGATCCAGACCTCGCACTCGCCGTCGAGGATAGTCACCACCGCGTCGTAAGGCGCGGTGTGCTCCGAGAGCCCTTCGTCCTCGTCGAACGAGAAGAGGGTGATGCTCCCTGATCGGTTGTTGATGACCATCCTGCTTGCCACGGTCCCGTCCTGGTAGGCGACGAGATCCGGTAGCCGGAGGACCTTCCCCTGTAACTCTGCACGTTTCTCTTTAGCCATTGGTACACCAACCTCTTCTTTACTCTGACGTCCTTCGCTTATCTACTCTTCTCATTTCCCCCGTCCATACACGAGTGCCCCGTCCACCGGGCAGACCTCCGTGCACCGGCCGCAGAGGTAGCACTCGCCGAGGCGGGCGGATGGGTCTGCCTCCCCGGTCGGGCACGCCCGCTCGCACTTCCGGCATTTTATGCAGGCGTCCGTCCGCCGGAGCCGGTAGAGGGCCCTTGACGCCGCGGGGGCGAGGAGGGCGCCGTACGGGCAGACATAGCGGCAGAACGGCCGATAGACGACGGCGGAGAGGAGGACGATCGCAAGGAAGACGAAGAACGATACGCCCGCGATCGCGAGGTGGAAGAAGGCCGGGAGGCCTATGAGCGCAAGGAGGTTCACCGAGAGCCCGAGAGCGGCGACGAGGAAGATGATGAAGACGCCGGCCCGAACCACCACCGGGGCTCGGCTTTCGGCGCGGCCGCGCTTCTTTGCCGGCACAAGATACATGAGTTCCTGGACGGCTCCCGCCGGGCAGACCTGCCCGCAGATGACCCGGCCGAATACGAGGGCGAGGGCGATGAAGGCAAGAAGTCCGCCGATTGCCGCAGGAAGCGGCGACCCGAGGGCCGCCGCGTTCCCGAGGACGACCATCTGCAGCTGGTAGGGGAAGACCGGCGCGAAGACCAGGAACCCGAGGAGTACCGAGACGATGAGGAACGGCAGCGCACGCCGCCGGGTGAACCGGCCGGAGTACCAGAGCCAGGCGAGGGCGGCAAACGCGAGGAGGCCGTAGATGAATCCTGCGGCCTTCGGGATCGATTCGATGACCATTGCGTCCTCAGAGCAGTCTCGTCCCGGTCGTCGGGCGCGGGACCTTCACCACGAGCACCTTGAAGGTCTGATCGCTCTCGTTCATCCAGCGGTGCGGTATCTTTGCCGGGCTGTCGACCAGGTGGTCCTTCCCGACCTCTGCGCGCTCGTCGCCGATCTCGACGATCCCGGTCCCCTCGAGGACGTAGAAGAAGACGTCCACCGGGGTTATGTGTTTCTTCAGCGATTCGCCGGGCGCAAGGGTGATCACCACCGCAGTCGCGTGCTCGGTGTCGTAGACCTTCCGGGCGTCGACGTGGTGGGGGTTTGCACCGATCGGTTCTTTTGCTACATCAACAATCTTCATAGCGTTCATCTCCAGATTATACGAGTCTCTCGCAACATTTAACCTTTGTAGTTTGTCCAGTAGTTCGCGAGGCACTCCCGCCGCCTCCGTTCCTGTCGGCGGGCCCGCATCTCCGGGAAGGTCGGCTCGGTGCTCTGGACCGCCGGGCAGTAGGGGCAGAGGGCGAACGCCACGTCGTCGGCCTTATCCCTGACCGGGCAGAGGTAGGCCCCCTCCCACTCGTCGACGATCTGCCCGCCGGGGAACGGGGTGCCGACGGGGTGGGCGGGTTCTGCGAGGACGAACATGGTGAACCCGGAGAGGAGGTACTTCAGGTAGAGGTACTTCGGGTCCTTCTCCCGCGCCTTTGCGGCACAAGCCTCTGCCACCATGGCGGCGTAGCCGCCGAGCGCCGGGTCCGGGGGCTCGTCCATGCCGGGGCCGGAGCCGTTCCGGGCGAGGAGGACGAGCTGGTGGTGCGCTGCAAAGATCTCCTCCCTGACGCTTGCAAGGAGGCGGTCGCGGTAGTCCTCCGGGAGGTTCGCGACCTTCCGTTCGAACCGGGCGTTCATCACCTCAAGGTCGTGCAGGTCAAACGCCTTCATCTCGCCGGCGATGATCTGGAGAAGTTCTCCCTTTGTCGCCGCCCCCTGCATCCGGCGGCAGGCCGCCCGGATGGTGTCTACCGGTACCGATCCTTCGCGGGCGTCCTCCACCGCATCATCCCCAGCGAAGGGGTCGATGATGAGAGAGCAGGCGTCGTCCGGGCCGGTGCCGGGCTGGCCGCGGCCTTCCCGGCCGATGAGCCGCAGGAGATGGTTCAGAAACACGCGGAGCCGCATGATGTCACCCGAGTTCTTCAGAGGATATGGGATGTTGAGAGGTTTAATCCTGGTGTAACTCCCAGAGTAACAATATGGACGACCTGATCCGGAACCTGTTGACGCTCGGGCTGACCGAGTATGAGGCAAGGGTCTACGCGGCCCTCGTCGGGATCGGCGAGGGGAGCGCCCGCCAGATCCACGAGGCGAGCGGAGTCCCCCGCCCACGGGTCTACGACATCGCCGAAGGGCTGGCCGGCAAGGGGTTCGTCACCGTCCGGCGGGGGAACCCGCACGTCTACATCCCGGCCGAGCCCGCCGTCGTCGTCCACCACTTAAAGAGTGCCGCCGATGCCGCGGCGACGGCGGCGGTGCAGGGCCTCGACGCCCTCTCGCTCGATGCCCGGTCGAAGAACTCGCCGATATGGTACGTGCAGGGGGAGTGGAGCATCCGGCGCCACGCGGAGTCACTCGCCGGGGGCGTCACCCGCGACCTTGCGGTCGTCTGCCTGGACTACGGGCAGATCGGGGAGTTCGCCCGGTTGATCGCCGATACGTCACGGGACCACCCGGTGAGCGTCCTCCTCCCGAACGGGAGGCGCGGGATCAGAAAACCGCTCGGGAACGCGTCCCTCCACGTCCCGCAACCCTTCTGCGCCTTCTTCCAGGAGAACATCTTCGAGAAGGTCTACTGCGGGCCGATCCCGGTGGACGGGTCGGCCTTCCTGCTCGAGTACATCTTCATCGCCGACGACCGGGTCTGCATGATCGTCTACCGTGAGGACGGGGTCAGGAACGCCGTCGTGATCACCCTGCCGTTCATCACCTGCGTCCAGAGGCAGTTCGTCAACAGGATGATCGCGAGCGCAGAGAGGATCGAAGGGTCGGACGGGGGCCTGTAACCCGCCGGGTAACAGGGGGTGGAGAGAGGGGGGTGGGCGACCTCATATCCCGAGTTTCGCCCGCTTCTCCTCGATGTGCCCGACGATCCCCTCCACCGCCTCATCCGCGTCCGTCTCGATGCGGAGCACCCCGCCGGTGATACCGGGGAGGTCCTCCGTGAGGAGTTTGACGAGGTCCGGCCCCCCGGTGACCGTCGGGACCGGGTTGACGTAGGTGTAGAGACCGAGCGCGAGCGCAAACAGGGCGTCGATCGTCGCCTTCTGCTCCATGTACTCCGGTGCGGCGACGGCGACCGGGAGGTCCGGGAGGGGGACGCCGCCGAGGGCGTCGGAGATCGAAGAGAGGAGGTCGGCGCACCGGCCGGTGTCGGTGCAGGTCCCGAATCCCAGCACCGGCGGCACGCCGAGCGCCGTGCAGAGCCCCTTGAGCCCCGGCCCGGCCTTCTCTTTCGCCTCCGGGGAGCAGAGCCCGGCGACCTGGAGGGCCGCGACCCCGCAGCCCATCCCGAGGACCAGGATGTCGCGGGCGATCAGGTTCTCTGCGACCGCGACGGTGTGGACGTCCTGCCCGGAGTCGCGCAGCGTGGTGCAGGAGACGAGCCCCACGACGCCCCGGATGGTCCCGTCCTTGATGGCGGAGAGGAGCGGGTCGAGACTTCCACCCAGTGCGTCGACGATACTCTCGGGGGCGAACCCGACCACCGCCTCCCGCACGGGGAGGCCCCGGATCGGCTCTATCGTTTTGTGCCGCTCCCTGAAGTTCTCGATCCCCATCTGGAGGAGGGCTGCCGCCTGCTCCTTTGCCTCCTCCGGGACGTACTCGAGCCGCTCGCCCCCACCCTCGAAGACCACGACTTCGCTGACCGGGATCAGTTTGAAGTGGTACTTCTCGGCGTAGAGGGGGTCGAGCGGGAGCGAGCAGTTCATGTCGGCCGCAAAGACATCCACCGCTCCGGTGGCGAGCACCGCCTCCTGCATGATCCAGTTCCCCGTGTAGCCGTAGAAGACGTCGTCCATCTCCCGGCGCTGGATCAGTTCCTGCCCGGTCTCGATGTTCGCGATGACCCGCAGGCCCTTCGCTCCCGCCGCCCGCGCCTTCTCCTGCCATTCATTGGTGCGGGCGAGGTCGATGAGGGCGAACCCGAGGAAGGGCTCGTGACCGTTCGGGAGGATGTTAACGTAGTCGGGGTCGAGCACCCCGAGGTCGACCCGCATGGGGTGCGGGCGGGGGATGCCGTAGAGGATGTCCTGGATGTACTCAAGCACGATCTGGCTCTGGTAGGCCATCGCGACGCCGAGGCGCATCGCCCGCATGGCGTGGCTCGCGAACCAGCCGTCGACGTTCGTCAGGGTGGAGGCGGTATCGACGATCGTCTCCCCATAAATCCCGCCCGGGAAGAGGTTGAGTCTCCTCCAGACCTCTTTTCGCTCCGGCGGGGCGAGCCGCTCCACGATCCGGCTCGGCTCGTGGGTGAACCGGTGGAAGTCCTCCTCGACGAAGTCGCAGAGTCTGAGGGCTACCTCGGCGTCGCTCCCGCCCGTATCGATCCCGAGCCGTTCTGCAAACGTCCGGAGTTTCTCAGGCTCAGCGATGGAGAAGGGGGTTTTGCCCTCGGCAGTCGCCCGCAGGGTCCTGACCGCCTGCGTTGCGTGGTAGTGGTAGTTCGACGCTCCCATGACGTTTCGCAGCAGCATCATCCGCATCGCCATGCCGTCGGCGCTGATCCCGCAGACCCCCCGATGGTTCCGGCTCGCGTCGGCCCGGCAGGGGCCGTTTGAGCAGAAGTCGCACCGTGCCCCCGCCTGGCAGAAGGCGCACCGCCGGTCGGGGTCGGTGCCGAGGCCCTGGGCCTCGTAGCGGTCCCAGACGTTGGACATGCCGTCCTTCTTGAGCCGTTCGTAGACGGTCCGGACCGAATTGTGGTAGGATATCCTGTTGCTCTCCATGGTCATACGGGCAGGTAACCGGACCGGAGCCGTAAAAAAGTATCGATGCGGCCTACCCTTCCTCGATATACCGCTTCAGCGCCACGGCGTTGTTGTGCTCCTCGTCTTTGGCGGCGTAGAGGAGCGTGACGGTCCCGTCGTTTGCCTCACGCTGGAGCCGGGAAAGCAGTTCCTTCTTGTCCCCAAGTTCAGCCCGGTAGCGTTGCAGGAACTCTTCCCACTTCGCCGGGTCGTGCCCGAACCACCGGCGCAATTCGGTCGTCGGTGGAGGAGAGAGGTAGAACCCGGTTTTCCAGGCTTGTCTCGGTACTGGACCGTGGTGGCTATCGCCACGGGGGGGGGACCGGGGGGGGGGGCTCGTCCCCTCCCCGGGCAAAATGATACCTTCCGTCCCTCTCCGGCATCCCCCACCCCGCCCGCGCTTCCTGGAGGGGATACTCATACCCCGCCCGCTTCCTTCCTCCTCCTTCCCCGTCCTCCCGGGGGGAGTGCCGTCAGGGGTGGTGCTGGCGGTGGTTTTTCGGGAGAAGGGGAGGCAGCCCGGACCCGACCCCGGGATCTCCCCGTGCAGTGGACCGTGGTGGCTATCGCCACGGGGGAGGGACCGGGGGGGCTCGTCCCTCCCGGGCAGCCCACGTCCCTCCGGCAGCCTCGGGGCAGGGCGCCTGCGGCCTCCTGGCGATAGCCGGGGGTGGGACAGTCATGGCGATAGCCGGGGGAAGCCGTGCCCCGGGTTCCCCCGTGCAGTGGACCGTGGTGGCTATCGCCACGGGGGGGGACCGGGGGGGGTCTCCCCCTCCCGCAGGTGTGAACCTACGTCCCTCTCCGGCAGCCCCCACCCTGCCCCGCCTGGCTCCTCCCCCTGCAGTCCCGGGGGCGGGGAATATGGCGATACCTGGTGGGAAGCCGTGCCCGGGGGTTTCCCCGTGCAGTGGACCGTGGGAATATCGCCATGGGGAGGGGACCGGGGAGGGGACCCCCCTCCCGCAGGCGGGGTGCCCGCACGTTCCTTCAAAGCCCCCGGCCCCCGGGGGGGGCAGTACGTGGGATACCCGGGAAAAGCCGTCTCCCGGGATGCAACCCCCCGGATAGTGTGAAAAAGATGCTACTCTCCTCCGTTGAGAGTGCCGGTAATTGAGAATCGTTGCACTACCCTTCTTCGATATACTGTTTCAGCGCCACGGCGTTGTTGTGCTCCTCGTCTCTGGCGGCGTAGAGGAGCGTGACGGTCCCGTCGTTTGCCTCACCCCGGAGCCGGGAAAGCAGTTCCTTCCTGTCCTCGAGTTCAGCCCGGTAGCGCCGCAAAAACTCCTCCCACTTCGCCGGGTCGTGCCCGAACCACCGGCGCAGTTCGGTCGTCGGCGCAAGGTCTTTCTCCCACCGGTCGATCCTCGCCTCCTCTTTCGAGATGCCCCGCGGCCAGAGCCGGTCGACGAGGACCCGGAGCCCGTCGTCTGCTGAGGGTTCTTCATAGATCCTTTTCGTGCGTATCATGGGCGGGGGATACGGCGGGCCCCTACTTAACCCTGTCTCCCGGAGTAACCGGACCCATACGATGGAGGATTTCCGCCGGCAGGGCTTCTCCAGCGTCGGAGGGCAACCCTGCGAAAGGTATATCATGCTTGCTTCCATCTCCCCGCCCCGTATGACGAGACTGGAAAGACTCCTGATCCTCACCCTGGTGATAGGGTGCGTAGCCCTCCTCTCCGGGGTGGTCGCCCAGGATGGGTATGGGTACGACACAACTGCGACGCCGACAGCGAATGTGACACCGGCTGCCGAAGCAAACGTTACGATCACGTCGCCGGAGGAAGGTGCCACCGTTGCTGCCGGGAACGTGACGGTTACGGTGAACCTGACGAACTTCACGCTGGTCGAACCGATCAACCAGTCGAACGCACCCGGTGAGGGTCACCTGCACTACTACCTCGATGCCCCGATACCGACGAACGCGAGCGCTCCGGCTATCCCCGAGACCGGTGGCTATGTCATCTCCACGAACACCTCCTACACCTGGGAGAACGTGACGCCGGGCGAGCACAACTTCTCGGTCCAGGTGGTCAACAACGACCACACGCCGATCATCCCGCTCGTGTACGATACGGTCAACGTGACGGTCGGCGGGAACGTGACCGGGAACGCGACGGTGGTGAACCTCACCGCAGAGAACATCGCCTTTGATACGGACACCATCACGGTGCCTGCGGGGGCGAACGTGACCGTCCACTTCGTCAACAAGGATGACGGCATCCCCCACAACTTCGCGGTCTACGATAGTTCCCTCCGGTCGGAGCAGATCTTCGTGGGCGATATCATCACCGGGCCCGCCGAGACGAACTACACCTTCACGGCTCCCTCAGAACCCGGGACGTACTACTTCCAGTGCGACGTCCATCCCTCCATGAACGGCGATTTCATCGTAGAGTAACGGAGAACGAACCGGTGTGAGAAGGGCGGGACAGTTCCCGTTCTTCCTGCCCCCTTTCCCTCGCAGAGATCCTCCTGATCCGGGAGCCGGCAACCGCGCCGTCTCGCTCCCGGCATACGGAATCGGGGCCATCAGCGGGCTATTTCAGCCGAAAGAGGTTTTTTGGGGCTGAAATGGCAAACCCTGCGAAAGGTATAATATGCTCGCTTTCATTCCCTGCCCCGTATGCAAAGATTGGTAAGACTCCTTACCCTCACCCTGGTGATAGGGTGTGTAGTGCTCTTCTCCGGGGCGGTCGCCCAGGTGGAGAACGCCGGCAACATGACCAACCAGACAACAGGACCACAGACGGCGGAGGGAGTCCCGCCGGAGATCACGCAGTATGCGGCCGACTGGCCGCTCCCCAACAAAGACTACGAAAATTCCAGGGCAACGACCGAAGCGTCAATCGACAAAGGCAACGTCCGCGATCTATCGATCGCCTGGACGTTTAATATCACCGCCAACGGCACCTTCGGCGGCGCGAGCAGCAACCCCATCATCATGGGGGAGACCGTATTCTTCCAGGACCTTCATGCCAACATCTACGCCCTGAACCTCGCCGATGGTTCGGTGAAATGGGAGAAGGTCTACAACAACACCACCGTGACCGGGCCGAACGGGCCGGCGGTCGGGTGGGGCAAAGTCTTCGTGGCAGGCGATCCGTTCTCGATCGCGGCGCTGAACGTATCGAGCGGTGAAGAACTCTGGTCGACGCAGCTCATCAACACCTCGGCCGTGGCCGGGGAGGTCATCGGTGAGGGCATCGATATCCAGCCTACGGTCTACGACAACTTCGTCTACACCTCGACGGTCCCCGGCCGCGGCGATGTCTTCTACCGGGGCGGGGCTGTCGGGTACCTCTACGCCCTGGACCAGGAAACCGGGAAGATCGCGTGGAACTTCAGCACGGTCGACGACCCGGTGAGCATCTGGGGCAACCCTGACATCAACAGCGGCGGCGGGGCCTGGTATACCCCCGCCGTGGATACGGAGACCGGCATCGTCTACTGGGCCATAGCAAACCCGGCACCGTTCGCAGGGACCCCGGAGTTCCCGAACGGCGCAAGCAGGCCCGGCCCGAACCTCTACACCAACACCATGATGGCGCTCGACCACGCGACCGGGGATATGGCCTGGTTCACCCAGGTGCTCCCGCACGACCTCTTTGACCACGACCTGCAGATCGCACCGATCCTTACCGGTGCCAACGTCAGCGGCAAGGACCAGAACGTCGTGCTCGGCGCCGGGAAGATGGGCAGGGTCTACGCCTTCAACCGTGACTCCGGTGCCATCCTCTGGATCGCCGACGTGGGCAGGCACGAGAACGACCAGCTTGCGGTGCTGCCGCCCGGCAACACCACGGTCTACCCGGGAGCGCTCGGGGGTGTCGAGACCCCGATGGCCTACGCCAACGGCACGGTCTACGTGCCCTACGTCGACCTTTACACCAACTGGACACCGGTAAGTTCGCTCTCGATAGGTGTCAAGAACGCGCCCCAGGCTGAGATCCAGCCGTTCACCGAGGGGACGGGTGGACTTGTGGCCATCGAGGTCGATACCGGCAAGATCCTCTGGGACAGGAAACTTGATTCCATCAATGTGGGCGGCGCGACGGTCGTCAACGACCTGGTCTTTACGGCGACCTTCGACGGGACGATCTACGCCTTCGATGCGATGACCGGCGAGCAGGTCTGGAACTTCACCGCTCCTGCGGGTATCAACGCCTGGCCCGCGGTGGCAAACGACACCATCATCTGGCCCTGCGGCGTCGGGGGCACGCCCCAGGTCATCGCCCTACGGCCAGGGGGTATGGGGAACGTCACCCCGACCCCGACGGTGAACGTCACCCCGACGATGACGGCGAACGTGACGCCCACCCCGACAGTGAACGTGACGCCGACACCGACGATGAACGTCACCCCGACCCCAACAATGAACGTCACCCCGGTCGCCGGGGCGAACGTCACGATCACGTCGCCGGAGCAGGGTGCCAGCATCGCTGCCGGGAACGTCACGGTTACGGTGGACCTGACGAACTTCACGCTCGTCGAGCCGGCCGGCCAGGCGAACGCTCCCGGTGAAGGCCACCTGCACTACTACCTTGACGCCCCGATACCGACGAACGCGAGTGCTCCCGCCATCCCCAGGACTGGTGGTTATGTCGTCTCCACGAACACCTCCTACACCTGGGAGAACGTGACGCCGGGTGCGCACAACTTCTCGGTCCAGGTGGTCAATAACGACCACACGCCGATCATTCCGCTCGTATACGACACGGTCAACGTGACGGTCAGCGGGAACGTCACCCCGACGCCGACAGTGAACGTGACTCCGACACCGACGGTGAACGTCACCCCGACACCGGCGGCGGCCGGGAACGCGACGGTGGTGAACCTCACCGCAGAGAACATCGCCTTCGACACGGACACCATCACGGTGCCTGCGGGGGCGAACGTGACCGTCCACTTCGTCAACAAGGATGACGGCATCCCCCACAACTTCGCGGTCTACGACAGCAATCTCCGTTCCAAATCCATCTTCGTGGGCGAGATCATCACCGGGCCCGCCGAGACGAACTACACATTTATGGCCCCCTCAGAACCCGGGACCTACTACTTCGAGTGCGACGTCCATCCCTCCATGAACGGTGATTTCATCGTGCAATGATGCAGGGCAGGATTGGTATGCGGGGACGGGGATAACCCCGTCTCTCCTCTCTTTTGCGCCTGTCCGGCGCTACACCAGTTCGTGCCTGCGGAGGAACTCCCGGATCTCGCGTGACTCCACCCAGCCCCTGTCGAGCCGCCTGACAAGATCATTGATCCGCCAGACCTGTTTGCGGATCCGCTCCGACGCCTGCTCGTCATCCATGAGTTCCGCCGTAGCGAGGATGACCTGCAGGGGCAGGCGGATGTGATCGCCGAGGACCGCAAACTGCTCGATGTTCTGCTCGATCTGGGTGAACGCCTGGCGCCGCATCTCCTCAAAGCGTCTCTGCTCGGTGATATCGTAGGAGATCACCGCGACCCGCACCACGTTCCCTTCCGCGTCGGCGACGGGGAAGAGGGAGTTGTAGAGGACCATCCCCTCCCGCTCATCGACAAACCGGACCGGCCGGCTCGTCGAGAAGACCTCCCCGACGATCTCCCTCCGTCTCGCGGCGACATCCGAGGGGAAGTAGTCGAATATCGATCTGCCCATGAGTTCCTGAACGCTTCCTCCGAACCTCTCGGCAGCCACCTCGTTCAGGATGAGGATGGTGCCGTCTCGGTCGATGAGCATCACTGCGTTTGGCGATGCGTTCATGAGCGCCCGGAAACGGCCTTCACTCTCTATGATGGCGGCTTCAGCCCGCTTGCGCTCACGGATGTCGATCCCGATCCCGACACGCGTATCGTCGGAGAGGCGGATGTTGGCCCAGGCGGTTTCGATGACGGAGCCGTCCTTTGCGGTCAGCAGGAGGTCGCGCCACCCCGGTTTCAGCGACCGCATGTAGTCGCGGGCCATCTTCCGGTACTCGGGGTCGGGGAAGAACCTCGCCACCAGGTCACCCCCGGCCCCGTCCTCCTCCGACCAGCCGAACACCCTCTGGATCTCGCGGTTGAGGCGGAAGAACCTGATATCGGGGTCATAGATCGTGATCATCACCGGGATGGCGTCGATGATCCCCTGCAGGAGTTCCTGCTGGTGCTCCAGCGCCTGCCGGGACTGCTTCTGTTTGGTGATGTCCATCGTGACGCCGACGGCCCGGACGAAGCCTCCCGCCTCATCCCTCTGGACATCGCCACGGGACTCGAGCCAGACGACGGCTCCCGTGTCGGGGCGGATGATCCGGAACTCGGTGTGGTAGAGGCCGCTGTGCTCTTCTTCGGCGCGCAGGCGGTCGATATCGTCGGGGTGGACCAGCGCCAGCCTCTCCTCGGGCCGGGCGAAGGGCGGCCGGCCGTAGATCCCTTCAAAGTCGCCGCTGATCCTGAGCCGGCCGGCGGCGGGCTCCCAGTCCCAGGCGATCATCCTCGCGGCGCTGAGGGCAAGCTCGAGCCGCTGCTGCTGGAGGCGCAGTTCCTCTTCCATCCGTTTCCGGTCGGTGATCTCGGTGCTAACGCCTCCAAGCAGGTCTTTTCCGATGGGAAAGTTGGAGGAGATGTAGTAGCGGTTGTTCCAGAAACTGTGCTCATACTTCTGCCCGACGCCTGACGCCATGATCTCCCGCGACCTCGCGATATACTCGGCCATCACCCCCGTGCCAAGGAGTTCGGTGATACGTCTCCCGATGATCTCGTCCAGCCTGCCGAGGTCGCGCCGTGAGACGGGGTTTGCGTCGCGCAGGATCCAGTCCACGATCTCGCCGTGCTCATCGCGGACCATCTCATAGATCTCGACGGAGTCGCTTGAATTCTCAAAGAGTCCCCGGTATTTCTCCTCGCTCGCCTGCAGTTCCTCTTCCATCCGCTTCCGGTCGGTCACATCGGAGAGGACTGCTACTGCATAGCGCATGATGCCGCTCTCGTCGTGGATGGGAGCGGAACTGACGTTTATGTAGATCCAGGTGCCGTCTGCCCGGAGGATCCGGATCTCCTCGTCCCTCACCACCTCCCCGCTGGCAACCGACCGGGCAATCGGCCACTCCTCGGGCAGGTAGGGCCGCCCATCAGGACGAAGCCCGCTGAATGCCCTGATGTCGCGCGGCATGTCGGGTCGCCCCCACATCCTGCGTAACTGCTCGTTGTAGTGGATGAGCCTTCCCGACGGGGCTTCGGCGATGACGACGCCCTCGGGCATCTGTTCGATGATGGCTTGCAGCAGGGAACGCTCCTCCTCAACTCTTGCAAGGAGCCGGTCCTGCTCTGTGCTCTCCGGGAGCGTCGGGTGCTCCGGCGGCCGCTCCCGGATCAGCCACCGCTTCTCCCCGGCGCCACAACCGGCGGCGGTGATCGCGACCCTGACCGGGGTGCCGTTCCGGGAGCGCAGGGTTGTCTCCCCCGATACGCACGCTCTCCCGGCACGGAGGTCCGCGAGCATGCGAGCGATATCCGGTTGAGCATCGGGGTGACAACACGCCGCAAGGAGCGTGCCCGCCAGCGGCTCCCCGAGGAGGGCTGCTGCCGCCGGATTGGCGTCGACGATCCTGCCGTCTGCGTCCGTCACCACGAACCCGTCGGGGGAGGACCCGAGGAGATCCCGGAGTTGCTGCCGCTCCTCCTCCGCCCGGGTTGCGGCTGCGGCCAGATATTCTGCAGCGCGGAGAAGGTCCCCCGGGTCTGCCGGCACCTCCCGGGTGAGTTCGCCGATACGCTGCCGGACGGCCTGAATCTGCTGGTCCAGAGGTGTTTCCTGCATATTTCCTCACACTTTCGCCGGCGGATCGGCCGGCCCGGGTGAGCTGATGGAAGGACGACCCGCCGGAAAAGAATATTCTGGGCATCGCCACAGGGAGGTCTCTCACCACTGAAGCGGGGATCCGGCGTGCCGGACCCCCGCCCTTGCAGGCGATGCGTCACGATTCAGGGATCGCAACTGCAGCTTTTACCATCTGATCGGTGATATATGTTCCGGGATCACCCCCCGGGCGAAGGCGCCCGGATCCCCGGAACGCCTTCCCGGGGCTGCACCGGCTCCTGCGCACGGAGAAGAACCGGCAAGGCCGATCTCGTTGTAATCCGGCTCCTGCTCGCCATCGCGGGTCTCCGGCGCACCGGGGCAATTTCAGGGAGCACTCCACGCCGCCTCCGCTAAGAGGAGTTGCTATACCCATCCGCTGAGCTTCCGCGCTCTTCGCGGCAGCGCGTGAGGTGACAATCCATACCGGGACCCGCAAGGTAAGGTGAAACGGTCTCATACCCGTACGTCTCGCTCCGCCCCCCGCCCCACCCTCTCTTCGTGGGGGGGTGCCCATACGTTCCTCTCCGGCCTCTCCGCGGGGATACCCGTATGGCGCTTTTCCGGCATTTCCGTAGGTGGGTACGTGTAAGTTCCTCTCTGAAGCCCCATCCTGCCCGCCCCGCCCCCGCCCGGGATTCTTCCTGTGGGGTATTGAGCATCGCTGCCATGGTGCTGAACGGGGCCACGATAGCGATGCTCGACAGCCTCATGCTTCTGGTCCCTGCGGATACGCAGGACCGGGTGTGCATATGCCTCTCCGGGAAAAGGTTAATACCCACGATAGAAAAGAACGGCCCGGCATGGAAGGCACGGGAAAGGAGGTGAAGATCGCCCGGGTCCTCATCACCATATCGGTGATCTTCGGGCTCTTTGCGGTTGTGACGCTCCTCGTTATCGGGATCGGCGGCTTTCCGGGGAGGACCGGCATTCCCGGCGCCTTCCCGGGGCTTGCGCTCCTCCTTGCCGCAGTCAAGGCTGCCGGGACCGGGTTTGGGCTTGCGGCGTACCGGACGATCACCCGGGGCGACCTCCGGAGGGCCGGGCGATACGCCCTCGCCGCAAGCCTCCTTCCGCCCCTCGACCTGATCGCGCTCTTCGCCGGGCTGCTCGCCCTCTTTCCGCACAGGAGGCGGGGCGGGGTGATCCAGGATCCGAACGCCGGCAGCGGGCCGCGTATCGTCTCCTGGAACGTCACGGCCCGGTGCAACCTCGCCTGCGCCCACTGCTACATCGATGCGGACGGGCGCGGCTCCCCCGGCGACCTCGACACCGCCGAAGGTATGACCCTGATCGACCAGATCGCCGCCGTCGGCCGGCCGATCCTGGTCCTCAGCGGAGGCGAACCGCTCCTCCGCCCCGATATCTTCGACCTCGCCGGGTATGCCGCCGGGCGCGGACTTCGGGTTGCCATGGGCACGAGCGGCGTCCTCGTCACCGATGCCGTCGCGGGCCGGGTACGGGATGCCGGTATCCGGAAGGTGGCGGTCAGCCTCGATTCCACGGACCCGGGGGTTCACGACGCCTTCCGGGGCGTCAGCGGCGCCTGGGAGAGGGCGGTCGGCGGTATCCGCGCTCTCCGGAGAGCGGGCGTCCCCGTCCAGATCCACACGGCGGTCAACGGGTCTGACGCCGGCGAAGTCGACAGGGTCATCGCGTTCGGGAAGAACCTCGGCGTCCGCGACTACCAGTTCTTCTTTCTGGTCCCGACGGGCCGGGGGGAAGACCTCGCCGGTATCCCGCCGGAGGCCCATGAGGCGGCGATCGGGCGCATCCTCGCGCACGCCCGGGAACCGGGGCTCTCGGTCCGGCCGACCTGCGCCCCGCAGTTCGTGCGGGTGGCCGCCCGGATGGGGCTTGACCCTTCACGGTGGGGCAGGGGGTGCATCGCCGGCACCGGGTACTGCCGGATCGCCCCGGCCGGGGACGTCACGCCCTGCCCGTACCTGCCCGTCCCGGCCGGGAACGTCCGAAAGAAGGCTTTCGGCGATATCTGGCACGGCTCCGACCTCCTTGCCGCGCTCCGCGACCCCGACCGTCTCGGGGGGAAGTGCGGCCGGTGCGAGTACCGCCGGGCCTGCGGCGGGTGTCGTGCGCGGGCCTACGGGGTCAGGCGCCGGCGCGGCGATGCCTGCGGCGGCCCGGTGCACCCCGGCGCCCCGGACGGCGATATCCTGGCGGAAGACCCCTGCTGCCCCTACGAACCGGGGCAGGGAGAGATGAAGCATGATTTACCGGCACCTGGATACCCTTGATCGGCAACTCCTTGAGATATTGCAGGACGACTTTCCCCTGGCCCCGCGGCCCTGGCGCGAGATCGGGCACCGTCTCGGCGTACCGGAGGCCGAGGTGCTCCGGCGGGTGCGACGGCTCACCGACGAGGGCATCGTCCTGACCGTCTCGCCGGTCCTTGAGTCGGCGCGGATCGGCCTTGTGGCCTCCACGCTCGTCGGCATGCGGGTCCCGCCGGACCGGGTGGACGAGTCTGCGTCGGTCATCAACCGGGAACCCGGAGTCTCGCACAACTACCTCCGGGACCACGACTACAACCTCTGGTTCACGCTCGCTGCTCCTGACGGCGCTGCCCTGCGCCGAACGGTGGACAATATCGCCGCCCGGGCCGGCATCTCCCCGGCCGACCTCCTCGACCTGCCTGCGATGCGGCGGTTCAAGATCGGCGTCCGGTTCCGGTTCTTCCCGGACGGCGGCGGGGAGGACGGCATATGAACGATCGTGACCGTGCTCTCCTCCTCAGGCTCCTCGCGGGCGTTCCGCTGGTGGAGGAGCCCTACCGGGCGATTGCGGCGGAACTCGGCATGACGGAGGCGGAGGTGATCGCCCGGACCGAAGCCCTCCTCTCCCGGGGCATCATCCGGCGGTTCGCGGTGCGGGTCGACCACCGAAAGGCCGGCATCCTGGTCAACGCCATGGTCGCGTGGCGGGTGCCGCCCGGAGACGTGGCGCGGGTGGCGGAGGTCATGGCCCGGTTCCCGGAGGTGACGCACTGCTACGAGCGTGCCGTTGTCCCCGGCCGGTGGGACTACAACCTCTATGCCGTCCTGCACGGCCGGTGTCGCGCCGAGGTCGACCGCTCTATTGCCCAACTCTCCCGGGCGGCCGGCATCGCCGACTACACGGTCCTCGTCAGCACCCGGGAACTGAAACGCACACCCCCGGGGCTTGCGCTCCTCCTGCAGGAGGGGGTCCGGTGATCCGGTTCACGCGCCTCGTGCACGGGGAAGGACCGGTCAGCGGTCCTGCGGCGGAGCATAGCGCTCTTGCGTTTACGGAGGGGCGCCGCGGACCGGTGGTCTTCTGGAACATCACCGCGAGGTGCAACCTCGCCTGCACGCACTGCTACCTCCGGTCCGGGCCCGGCCGGTGGCGGGAGGGCGAGCTGACGACGGACGAGGCGATCGCCCTCATCGATGACCTCGCTGTGGCGGGTGTCCCGCTCCTTCTCTTCTCGGGCGGGGAACCGCTGGTGCGGGAGGACTTCTGGACCCTCGCGTTGCACGCCAAAAAGCGCGGCATCCCCGCGGTCCTGAGCACCAACGGGACTCTCCTCACCCCGGACGTCGCTCGAAGGCTCCGGGACGCCGGGATAGGGTATGCCGGGATATCCCTCGACGGCGCAACGGCGACGACCCATGACGCGTTCCGCGGCGTGCCGGGGAGTTTCGACCGTTCGGTGCAGGCGCTGAAGCACTGCGTCGACGCGGGCCTCCGGTGCGGCGTCCGGTTCACGGTCACGAAGAGGAACCACGACGAACTCGGGCGTCTGATCGCGCTTTCGCGGGCGCTCGGGGTGCACCGGTTCTGCGTCTACTGGCTCGTCCCGAGCGGGCGGGGAGGCGACGTCCACGCCGACCTGCAGGTCGCGCCCGGGGAGGTGCGGGCGGTCCTCGACCTGATCTACCGGGAGACCATCCGGACCGATCCGGCGGCGATGGAGTTCCTGACCGTCGACGCTCCCCAGGATGGCGCCTGCCTGCTTGAGAGGCTGCACGGCGACGGCAGCCCGGCATACGACCGGGCATACCGCCTCCTTGCCCGCATGGGCGGGTGCAGCGCCGGGAAGCGGGTGGCGAATATCGACCCCTCCGGAAACGTCTACCCCTGTCAGTTCGCGCAGTTTGAGGAGTTCTCGGCGGGCAACATACGGGACCGGCCGTTCAGCGATCTCTGGAACGACCCCGGCAACAGGGTTCTCGCGGCGTTCCGGGTGGGCGAGGCACATCCCGGGAGCCCGTGCGGCACCTGCGACCGGCAGGAGGTCTGCGGTACTGGGTGCAGGGTCCGGGCCTACGTCCGGAGCGGCGATCTCGACGGCGGTGACCCGCTCTGCCTCCGGCAGGGGTGATCCTGCCGGGGGGCAATGTATAAATAGCACGTGCGTTATGGTCTCCCGTATGAGGCCTAACGTAATCCTTCTCGTAGCGCTCCTTGTCGTGAGCGCCGGTGTTCTGGCCGCGGGGTGCACCATACCGGGCGGAAACGTCACACCGCCGACGGCCCCGCCGACCGGGACCGAAACACCGTCTGTTACGGAGACGACAACCGCCGGGACCGAAACCCCTGCCGCCACGGCGACGACGGCGGCGACCGTCACAACGGCAGCGACCACAACCACCGGGACACCGTCCGCCACGGCGACGACGGCAGGAGCAAACGTCACAACAGCGGCGACCACCGCAGCAGCGGGCGGCAAGACTGCGACCGTTGACCTGACCGCCGAGAACATCAAGTTCGACAAGAGCACGATCACAGTGCCAGCGGGAGCGGCGGTGACGGTGAACTTCAACAACAAGGACTCGGGCGTCCCGCACAACTTCGCTGTCTACACCGACTCCTCCGCGAGCCAGAATATCTTTAAGGGCGACATCGTCACCGGCCCGGCGACGACCACCTACACCTTCACCGCGCCCGCGACACCCGGCACCTACTTCTTCCGCTGCGACGTCCATCCCCAGCAGATGACCGGCGATTTCGTCGTGCAGTGAGGGGAACTCCCCCCTCATCCCCACCAGGCGTAACCTTTATACGTTCAGATCCCCATGCCCGGACCGTCGGGGATGATGATGCAGGCCGGGGGAACGCCGCCAGCATCCGGCGAGTATGATACACGTGGCGATCTCAGGAAGATCGCCGGGATCCTGGTCGCGCTTGCGCTCTTCATCGTCGTCCTCTACGGTTACATCATACCCCTGCAGGGGGGACTCATATCCTCAACAGCGATACGGGCCGGCGACCTCGCGGGCGCCGAACCCCGGTTCCAGGAGCAGATACCGATCCAGGAGGTCGACCTCGGGGCCTCCGGTCGGTCGATCTTCATCGCGTTCGTGATGCTCACCCACATCCTCTTTGCGAACCTGCACCTCGGGGGCGCCTGGGTGCTCCTCTCGCTCGTCATCCTCTACCTCGTCTCCCGGGAAGAGCGCTACAGCCGTCTCGGGAAATCCGTGGCGCTCTTCAACGTCATCCTCTTCTCGGCCGGGGCGACCTTCGCAGCGACGGGGGTGCTCTTCTTCATCGCGCTCTACCCGGCGTTCGCCACGCAGGCGTTCCACATCTACTGGTGGCCGCTCCTCGTTGAGGCGATCCTCTTCGGGGTCGAGATCTTCTTCGTCTATACCCTCTGGTTCACCTGGGCGAGGGTCGGGGCGGCCTGGCACGTCCTCCTTGCCGTCGGCTACCCGGTCTCGATCTTCTTCCAGACTCTCGCGATCGACACCCTCGTCTCGGGATGCTGACGCCGGGCGCAAAGACCATCACCTGGGGAGCGCCCGGCCTCCTCGGCATGCCGTGGGCCGAGTACCTGCTCTGGTGGTTCAACGCCACCCTCTGGCCGCTCCAGTTCCACCGGGTCGCCGCCGCAACCTCCTTCTTCGGGTTCCTGCTCGCGTTCCTCGCGATGCTCCACTTCCGCGACCGGACCGACCCGCCGTCGAAGAATACTGGGACTGGGTAGGCTCGTTCGGCATCCTCTGGGGGCTCGCTCGGCCTCATCGTCCAGCCGCTCCTCGGCCTGTGGTATATGTACTCCATATTCACACACCAGAACCAGGCCTTCACCAACATCATGACCGGGCCGCGGGCGTGGGAGATGCTCATGATGGTCGGCCTGCTCTCGCTCCTCATCGTCACCGTCTCGGTCTACTTCATCGAGCGGCGAGAGCGTCTCCTCGTCCGGCTCGGGCGGCACGGCATCAGGAACCTCTTCCGGGCGTTCGCCGTCATCGCCGGGGCGGCGGGGCTCGTCCTCGTCCAGCCGGCGTGGCTTGGGGGGATCATGCAGTTCGACCCCGGGGCATGGTCTAACCCGCTTGGGCTCATGTACTACAAGCACATCGCCCTCCTCGTCCTGATAACCATCGGCGCCGCCATCATCGGCATCGACCTCCTGGTGCTCCGCGGGCGCCGGGACGAGGAGTGGGGCAACCTCTCCCGGGCGTCGCGGATGGCGGCGCTCATTGCAGGCGTGCTCGGCTCCTGGATCGTCATCGTCATGGGGATATGTCCGGGAGTCGGCGCGCTCCCCGTGGTTGTTCTATAAGATCGTCCCCGTGCCCGGGGGACAGACCTACCCGACGCCGGTGCCGGCCTACCAGATCTTCGCGCTCTGGCTGATCATCCTCGCCCTGGTCTTTGCGGTCTTCTGGTTCACGTCAAGGGTGACGTCCTACCACCCGGAGCGGGAGGAGGAGGTATGAACCGGAGACGGGACCGGGCGCTGACCTACATCATGTGGGTCGCGATCGCGGTCTACATCGGGATCGCGATCTACGTCTTCTGGCACTTCGGGTTCACGAAACTTCCCCCGCCGATTTAGAGGAGGTACAGGAATGGTTGCACGAGAAACAAGGGTGGCGGAAGAGGGGTCCGGAAGAAGGCTCTCCCTCATATCCGCGGTCATCATAGCGATCGTGGCCTACCTCATCTTCCTCTCGGTTGTCATCGTCCCGCTCCAGGGTGGGGCGATACCCTCGACAGACATCCTTGCGAGCAATCTCAGCGAGAGCACCGCCCACTACGCCACGTCCGGTATCCCGGTTCAGGACGTCGATATCGGCAACATGGGCCGCTCCGCCGTCATCGCATTCACCATGCTGATCCATATCGTCTTTGCGAACCTGCACGTCGGGGGCGCCTGGGTCATCGCGGTCACGACGCTCCTCTACTTCCGTTACCAGCGCATGCGCTACAAGAACCTGGCCCGGTCGCTCACGCTCTTTACTCTCATCCTCTTCTCGGCGGGGTCGACGTTTGCAGCCGGCGGGATGATGGCCCTCATCGCGCTCTTCCCTGACCTCTCCATGAACGTCTTTCATCTCTATTGGTGGCCGATCTTCGCGTACTTCCTCCTCTACGGGGTCGTCATCATCTTGCTCTTCACCTTCTGGTTCGCCTGGGACCGGATCAGGCCGGGCGTGCATCTCGCGATCGGGTTCGGCTACGCGGTCAGCGTCTTTATCCAGACCGTCACCATCGATACGCTTGCCGCCGGTATGCTGACGCCGGGTGTTAAGTCGTTCTCCTTCACCGGGGCAGGATTGCTCCCGATGACGCTTGACCAGGCGATGGCGCTCTGGTTCAACCCGACCCTCTGGGAACTCACCTTCCACCGGGTCGCCGCCGCCATCGCCTTCTTTCGGGTTCCTGATCACGACGCTTGCGACCATCCACTACATCGACCAGAAAGACTTCGCCGCCAAGAAGCAGTGGGACTGGGTGGCGGCCTACGGGATCGCCTGGGGGCTTGCGGGGCTGATCATGCAGCCGATCCTCGGGCAGCTCTACATGACCGCCATCCAGAAGAACGCGCCCTCCGCCTTCATGATGATCATGCACGGCCCCCGGGCCTGGGCGATGCTCATGATGGTGACGCTTCTTGCCGGCCTCTTTCTGACCATCGGGACCTACTTCCTCACCCGGCGGGACCAGCTCCTCTCCCGGCCCGAGAACCGCACCATCCGGACGATCTTCAAAGGGTTCCTGGTGCTGACCGCCGTCGCCGGGTTCATCCTCGTCCAGCCGGCCTGGCTCGGGACGCTCTTCATCGACGACCCCGGGGCCTGGATCAACCCGCTTGGCGGGATGCCGCTGAAGTACGTCGCCCTCTTCGTGATGGCGGCGATCGGTGCCGCGATCGTCATGCTCGACGTCATCGTCCTGACGAGCGAGGAGAAGGAAGGGCAGTGGGGATACCTCACCCGGGGCTCGATCGTCGCCGCCTTCGCGGCCGGTATCCTCGGGACGGCGATCGTGAACGTCATGGGGTTCGTGCGGGAGTCGGCACGCGCACCCTGGACCTTCTACCAGATCATCCCCGTCCCGGGCGGTCAGGCCTACGCGACCCCCCTCCCCCTGCCGGCGATCGCCACGGTCTGGGTGATCGTGCTCGCGCTCTCGTGGGTGGTCTTCTGGTACGTCGCGAAGGTGACGGCATACCACCCGACGGACGAAGGATCCGTCTGACCGATAGGGCGGAAATTCCCGGCAGGATGACCGCATTCCGCAAATCTCGTCCCCCTATGCCCGGGATGATGTCAGGTGATCCGACATAACCATTATCTGTTCTCGTGTCATCTCCGGACCCGCATGACAAAAGTTACCCTTGTCATAGCATCCCTCCTCGTCCTCGCACTCGTCGCGGGCGCGGGCGCACAGGTGGGATTGAGCAACACCAGCGGCACCAACGAGAGTTCAAACCAGACGACAGGAAGTATGCAGAACGTCACCGGCAACGCAACGGATCTCACCAATGCGGGTGCCCCGCAGGCAGTGAAGTTCGAGAACAACACCACGGTAACGACGTTCGGGGAAGTCCCCGGATTCGTTCCGAACGTGAGCCTGAAACTTGTCGCGCAGAACTTCACCACCGCGCCGATGATGGTTACAACGGCGCCGGGTGATGAGACCGGCCGGCTCTTTGTCGTGGACCAGATCGGCGTGGTGAAGATCGTCGACGCGAACGGGACCGTCGCCACGGAACCGTTCCTGGACCTCCGGGATAAGATGGCAAACCTCACCCCGAGGTACGACGAGCGCGGCCTGCTCTCCATCGCGTTCCACCCCGATTACCAGACCAACGGTAAGGTCTACGCGTTCTACAGCGCACCTCTAAGGCCCGAGGCCCCCGAGGGATGGAGCTGCACCAACCACATCTCCGAGTTCCAGGTCGACCCCGAGAACCCGAATGCGGTGAACACCTCATCCGAGAAAGTCCTGATGTACATCGACAAGTCGTACGAGAACCACAACGGCGGCCAGCTTGCCTTCGGCCCCGCCGACGGCTACCTCTACATATCGGTCGGTGACATCGGGAAGGCGGACGACGTCGGGAACGGGCATACCCCCGGTATCGGGAACGCCCAGGACCTCACGAAGATCTACGGCAAGATCCTCAGGATCGACGTGGACAGCACCACCGGGGGCATGCCCCAGCAGAATGCGACCGCAACGATGACCGCGACCGGGAACATGAGCGTCAACCGGACCGAGAACCCGCCCGAGCCGACGTGGACGACGTTTGCCGGCAGCCTCTACGGTATACCGCCCGACAACCCGTTCGTGGGGACCCAGCCCAGGATCCTCGACACCTATGCCTACACCTCCGTTCCGCCCGAAATCTACGCCTACGGGTTCCGCAACCCCGCCTACATGTCCTTTGACTCCGGCGGCAGCAACGCGCTCTTCATCTCGATGGCGGGCCAGAACCTCTTTGAGTCCGTCTTAGTTGTTGTGAATGGCGGGAACTACGGCTGGAACATCCGCGAAGGCACCCACTGCTTCGACCCGAACGCCACCACGGCCCCCGGGAAGTCCTGCAGCATCACTGGACTCCAGGGCGAACCCCTGATCGGCCCCATCGTCGAGTTCGGGCATGACGTCGGCAACGTGATCGTCGGCGGACAGGTCTACCGCGGCACCGAGCTGCCGGACTTCACGGGGAAGTACGTCTTCGGCTCCTGGAGCTCACCCAACAACTATGTGACGCCCAACGGCACGCTCTTTGTGGCCACGCCCCCGAGCGGCTGGAACGAGAGTATGCTTCCTGCCTCGGCGAAGGACCTCACACCGGAGGAGAACGCCATGTGGACTCTCCAGAAGCTGAACGTTGTCGGCATGCCCAACAACGAAAGTTCGGATCTGGGCCTGTTCGTCCGCTCGATCAACCAGGGCAGCGATAACGAGCTCTACCTGCTGACCAACACCGTCGGCGGTCCTGACAACTCCACACAGACCGGCAGCCTCTGGAAGTTCGTGCCGCCGCAGAATGCGACGACCGGAAACGCAACGGCGACCACAGTGACAACTGGAGCGGGGACCACCCCCTCCTCCTATTCTGCCGGGGCGCCCGATTATAGCCAGATCGGGGGTCTCCTCCAGCCGCCCGCCCAGAACCGGACCGTCTGGGATCTCCTCCAGGCGACCGAGGGGGCCATTCCCTTCGAGGAGACACCCGTCTACGGCAACTTCACGATCTTCATCGATCTCCTCCAGACGACGGGGGTGAACCGGCTCCTCCAGAGCAACGAGTCGTACACCGTCTTTGCCCCGACCGACGGGGCGTTCGCAGACCTCCCCCCCGGCGAGCGGAGTGCTCTGCTCGGGACGGCGGGCAGCCAGCCGGGTCAGGCCGGGACGGTCAACCGCACCGCGATCGCCCTGAACCATATCGTGCCGGGATCGTACACTGAGAGCGCCCTCCAGAACGCGACCACGCTCGTCACCCTTGCGGGGAGCAACCTCACCGTGAATGCAACCGGCGGCGAGATCCGGGTTGACAACGCCACGATCATCATCCCCGACCTCGTCGCTAAAAACGGAGTCATCCAGGGTATCGACCGGGTACTGCTCCCGAGCGGTACAGACGGGGCAGCAAACCTCTCCTGACCGCACCGCAAGGTACTCCCTTCCCACAACCGAGGGTCGCCAGAACGTGGATCGCCCTTGCCGTCGGGCTATTCTTGCTTCCCGGCGCCGTATCCGCCGCGGTCAACGCGACATGTCGTGGGTGGTCTTCGGGTGCGTCGCGAAGGTGACGGCATACCACCCGGCGGACGAAGGATCCGTCTGACCGGCAGGGCGGAAATCCCCGGCAGAGTGACCGCGCTCCCCAAATCCCGTCCCCATATGCCCGGGATAACGTCGGGTGATCCGGCATAACCATTATCTATTCTCGTATCATCTCCGGACCCGCATGACAAAAGTTACCCTTGTCATAGCATCCCTCCTCGTCCTCGCACTCATCGCGGGTGCGGGCGCACAGGTGGGAGTGAGCAACACCAGCGGCACCAACGAGAGTTCAAACCAGACGACAGGAAGTATGCAGAACGTCACCGGCAACGCAACGGACCTCACCAATGCCGCGTCCACGTTTGCCGCGACGTTCGAGAACAACGCGTCCCGGACGAACCTGGCACCCATCCCGAGTTTTACAGCCGATATTGGCCTTGAGCTCGTCGCGCAGAACTTCACCTCGCCCATGATGGTCACGTCGCCCGACGACGGGACGGGAAGGCTCTTCGTCGTGGACCAGATCGGTGTGGTGTGGATCGTCGATCCGAACGGAACCACGCTCTCCGAGCCGTACCTGGACCTCCGGGGCAACCTTGCAGACCTCAGCCCGACCTACGACGAGCGCGGCCTGCTCTCCATCGCGTTCCACCCTGATTACCGGACCAACGGCAAGGTCTACGCGTTCTACAGCGCACCTCTAAGGCCCGAGGCCCCCGAGGGATGGAGCTGCACGAACCACATCTCCGAGTTCCAGGTCGACCCCGAAAACCCGAATGCGGTGAACGTCTCCTCTGAGAAGGTCCTGATGTACATCGACAAGCCCTACCAGAACCACAACGGCGGCCAGCTCGCTTTCGGCCCCGCCGACGGTTACCTCTACATATCGCTCGGGGACGGCGGGAAGGCGAACGACGTCGGGAACGGGCATACCCCCGGCATCGGGAACGCGCAGGACCTCACGAAGATCTACGGTAAGATCCTCAGGATCGACGTGGATACCGTCACCGCCGGGGGCATGCCCCAGCAGAATGCGACTGCAACGATGACCGCGACCGGGAACATGAGCGTCAACCGGACCGAGAACCCGCCCGAGCCGACGTGGACGACGTTTGCCGGCAGCCTCTACGGCATACCGCCCGACAACCCGTTCGTGGGGACCCAGCCCAAGATCCTCGACACCTATGCCTACACCTCCGTTCCGCCCGAGATCTACGCCTACGGGTTCCGGAACCCCGCCTACATGGCCTTTGACTCCGGCGGCAGCAACGCGCTCTTCATCGGCGAGGCAGGCCAGAACCTCTTTGAGGAGGTGGACATCGCCTTGAACGGCGGGAACTACGGCTGGCATATCCGCGAGGGCACCCACTGCTTCGACCCGAACGCCACCACGGCCCCCGGGAAGTCCTGCACCATCACCGGACTCCAGGGCGAGCCGCTGATCGGCCCCATCTTCGAGGGCGGCCATGACCTCGGCCTCGTCGTCGTCGGCGGCAACGTCTACCGCGGGACCACCGTCACCGGGCTTGATGGCAGGTACCTCTTCGGCTACTGGAGCGACAGCCGGACTGTGGGGAACGGCACCATCCTCGCCGCTACACCCCCGACTGGGTGGGCCGAGGGGGCGCTGCCAGAGACCGCCGCGAGCCTGACGCCGGAAGAGAACGCCATGTGGGACGTCCAGACGGTCAACATCATCGCCCGGAATAACGAGACCCTGGGCGCGTTCCTGCGCGGGTTCGGCGAGGACACCAACCGGGACATGTACGTGCTGACAAACGACGTGGGAGGGCCCGATCCATCCACCAGCACCGGCAAACTCTGGAAGATCGTGCCGCCCACCGCCGTCACTCCGGCCCCGGCGACGGCGACGCCCACAGTCACGCAGACCGCAGCGGGGAACCAGACCCAGAACATGACAGAGAACCAGACCGGCACCATGGCCGCAGGAGGGGGAATGGGAGCGGGTGCGACCCTCCCCTCCTTCCTCTCCTCACCGGACCCCGCCGGGAACATCATGGAGGTCCTTTTGTCGACCGAGACCAGCATCCCTCTCGAGGAGAGCCCCGCGTTCGGGAACTTCACCCTGTTTACGGGCCTCCTTCAGTCGACGGGCGTCGCCGCCACGCTTGAGGGTCCGGGGCCGTATACGGTGTTTGCCCCGACCGATGCCGCATTTGCCCGGATGGATCCCGATCTGCGCGAGCCGATCCTGAACGGTTCTGCGAACAGCACGGAGGTCGTGCTCTACCATATCGTGAACGGTTCCTACACGCTCGCTGATCTTTCGAACGTCCCGACGCTCCAGACCCTGCAGGGCGGGAACCTTACCGTGAACGCTACCGGCGCGGTTGTCATGGTGAACAACGCCACGGTCGCGATCCCCGACCTCATGGCCGACAACGGCGTTATCCAGGGTATCGATACTGTCCTCATCCCGCCAGAGGCCTGATCCGCGCTCCCTACAAAACCGGCCTTACCCGAAGCATTTATGCCTTTTGTGCCGCTCTTACCCCTGTCATCCCGGATGACGGGTGTGCATGATGTACCAGCAGATCTTCGTAGGTGTGGACGGTTCCCCCTGCTCCGACCTTGCGGGGGAAGCGGCCCTGGCTTTTGCCGCGGCCACCGGCAGGGGCAGGTGCACCGGCTGCCATGTGTATGCCGCCCGGATGCACCGGCAACGTTTTGAGGATATGGAACCCGGCCTCCCGGAGCGCTACCAGGAAGAGGAACGGCTCGGTTCTCTGCGGGCGACGCACGACGACCTGATATCCGGGGGTATGGCGCTCATATCGGATGCCTACCTCGCGCCGCTGGCGGCGAAGGCCGCAGGACGGGGCGTCCCCTTCGAACCGGTCACGACCGAAGGAAGGGGATACGTCGAGGTCCTCCGCCTCATCCAGGAGCATCGGCCGGATCTTACGGTGCTCGGCGCGACCGGGCACGGGCAGACGCCGGAGGTGCCCCTCGGGAGCCTGGCCGAACGGGTGCTCCTGCATGCCGGCACGAGGGATCTCCTGCTGGTGCGGCGGCCGTGGGACCTGAAGGACCGGCCGGTCGTCGTGGGCGTGGACGGGAGCGACGCAAGTTACGCGGCCCTGCACCGTGCGGCCGCCATCGCCGCCGCCTTCGACGCGCCGCTTGAGGCGGTGGCCGTCTACGACCCGTTCTTCCATACCGCCGTCTTCCCGGTCATCGCCGGTGTCCTGCCGGAGGAGGCTCAGCGCCGGTTCAACTTCCCGGCTCAGGAGCGCCTCCACGATGAGATCATCGACCGGGGCCTTGAGCACCTCTACCGGCGGAACCTGGAACGCGGGGCGGCCCTCGCGCGAACCCTGGGCGCCCGCGTCCATACGGCTGTCGTCGCCGGCAGGGTCTGCCCGCAGGTGCACCACTATGCCGCAGTCAGGGGGGCGGGGCTCCTCGTCCTCGGGCGCTACGGGTTGCACCGGGAGGAGGAGTCGCTGATCGGGTCGAACACCCTGAGCCTTGCCCGGATGAGTACCACAAACGTCCTCGTCGTCGCGCCGCCGGAGACCCCGGTCGCAGTGCCGGATCTCCCTATCGACGCGATACCCTGGACGCCGGAGGCGGAGGCCCTCCTCTCGCGGGTGCCGCCGTTTGCGCGGAGGATGGCGCGAGTGGCGGTCGAAGAGCATGCCCGGGAGGGGGGCCTCTCCCGGGTCACGGAGAGCACCGTCCGGGACGTGGCCCGGCGATCAGGGATGGGGGGCGATCAGGGTGCAGGTCCCTGATGCCCGGGTGGTCGTCTTTGCCCGGACAAAGAGGTTTGCCCCGGACTTTCACCGGCATATCCTGCGGGGGAAGATCGTGGGGCAGACCGTCCGCCCGGGCGACCGGGTCCTCGTCTACGAGGTCGCGGAGACCATCCCCGAGGGGGCGGTGCGGGTCACCCGGTCCACCCTCCTTGAGTTCCGGTGATGACGGAATGGTTGTCGCCCTGCGGGACGTGGAGAAACGGTTCGGCTCCGTCCGGGCGCTCGACAGGGTCACGCTCGACGTAGGGGAAGGGGAGATCCTCGGTCTCCTCGGGCCCAACGGGTCGGGGAAGTCCACCCTGTTGAAGGTCATCGCCCGCCTCACCCCGCCCGACGAAGGGACCGTTACGCTCCCGGCGAACGGGCGTGCGATGATGCGCCGCACCGGGATGCTCTTTGACCATACCGCCCACTGGGAGACGCTCACCGGCTACGAGAACGCCTGGTTCTTCGCCCGTTCCTACGGCATGGACCCGGCGGCGGCGCGTGAGCGGCTTGAATCCCTCTTCGGACTCTTCGATCTTTTGGAGCGGTGGGGCGACCCGGTCTCTACATACTCCTATGGGATGCGGCGGAAACTCGGGCTCATCGAGGCCCTGGCGCACGAACCCTCCCTCATCCTGCTGGACGAACCCTCGATCGGCCTGGACTACCGGGCGCGGATCACCCTTGCCGGGCTCCTCCGCGCGGCGGCCCGGCGGGGTGCCGCGGTCGTCTTCTCCACAAACGACGTGAACGAGGCGGCAGGCCTCGCCCACCGTGTCGCCCTCCTCGACCGGGGCCGCCTCCTCGTCTCAGGGGAGCCGTCCGCGCTCGTCCGGTCGCTCGGTGCGAGGGTGACGATCGAACTCCGACTGAAGGGGCCGGTCGATCCCCGGCCGCTCAGCGAGGTCCCCGGCGTCGAGGGCGTGGGCGCACAGGAGCGGGAGGACGGGTTTTGCGTGACGGTGGTAGCCGCGCCGGATGAGTCCGGCCCCTCGTCCCTCCTCGCCCGGATCGTCCACGCGGTGGCGGGAGAGGGCGGGGTGGTCGTGGGCGCCGACCTGCGGGCTCCGGGGCTCCCGGACGTCTTTCTCGCGTATACGGGAGAGGAACCGGGTGCGCCCTGACTCGTTCTTCCAGAAGGAACTCCTTGAGGACCTCCGGGACCGCCGGGGGCTCATCCTGAAGTTCGCCCTACCGGCGGCGCTCCTGCTCCCCCTCATACTCGCCGATGTGCCCGTATCCCTGCAGGCCGCCGGCATCACGGTCGCCGTGGTCTTCTCCGGGGTTTTTGGGTCGTCGATCGGGCTCGTCCGCCTCCGCGAGAGCGGTATGCTGGAACGGATGGCCATGCTGCCCGTCTCCCCCCGCCGGCTGACCGCCGGGTACGTCTTCGCAAACGCCCTCCTTGATCTGGCGCAGGTCGCCGTCCCCCTCGCCGTCTTCCTGCTCGTCCACCCGCCGGCCCCGGCGGGGGTAGTTTATGCGGCTGTATCGTTCGCCTCCGCCGTGGTTGCGGCGAACGCCCTCGGCGTTCTGGCGGCGGCTGTCCCGGGCTCGTCCGGCGAGGGGCACCTCTACGCGATTGTTACGGTCATGGCCGCCATCGCCTTCTCCGGGCTCATCGCGCCCGCCCCGTACACGCAGGGGCTCCTCCCGTTCTGGTACCTCTACGCGGCGCTCCTCACCACCCCCGGGGCATTCGCCCTCGCCCCGGTTCTCGCCGCTCTCCTCCTCGGGTCCGTGCTCACGGTTTCGCCGTGGCTGTTTGGGAGAACCGGAGGGTGAGAGGACCGAAGGTCCGGGCGGGCATGAACACATGCCCGGGAGGAGGGCAACCATTAAGCCTTCTCGACCACCGGGAGGATCCGGACCACCCCCGGGTATTGCCGTCCCGGGGGTGCAGGGGAGATGATCCGGCAATGGCAGACGATCGTATTCACGCGCTCCCGGCGGTCCGGCGGCGGCTCGGGAACCCGGTTGCCCGTGTTCTCCTCCAGTTCGTCATCCGGGACGACGATTGTGGGAACCGGCTCGAGAACGCGATCCGCTACCACCCGGACCCGGCCGACGATCTCTGCTGGAAGTGCAGGCTTGCGGGCCGCATGGTGGGGCATACCCTCCGCCGGAGCAGCGACCTCTTCAGGGTGAGCGAGGACGATATCAGGAGGGGCCTTACGGAGACGGTCTTTCTGCGGGGGTTACAGAACGTGCTTGAGGGGATCGCCCGCTACGGCATCACCATGCCCCAGGTCGTGAACGCTCCCTTTATGGTGGTCTGGGACTTCACCCACCGCTGCAACCTCCGCTGCGCCCACTGCTACCCGGATGCGCAGAAGGTCCTCCCCCACGAACTCGATACCGACGAGGCAAAACGCCTCGTCGAGGAGCTTGCGGATGCCGGCGTGGTGGTCATCGCCTTCTCGGGAGGGGAGCCCCTGATGCGGAAAGAGGCGCTCAGCACCGCCCCGCAGGTCGCACCCGTGGCGCTTGCCGATGAGGGAGGGGTTCCCGTCGGGCACTTCTACGCCGGGGAGGCGATAGAGGGGAAGACCGGACTCCTTGCCGATGAAGTCGGCGGGTGCGGTGCGGGGGAGATCTACCTCTGCGGGGTTCGCGGGGCATGAGCGCGAGGGCTCCCTTCGCACGGGGGGAGGTGAGAGCGGCGCCCCTTCTTCACTTTCACCCCGCACGGCTATTATTTATGCAGGAGGAGGGTTAACACGATTCTATCGTATGCTGCGGAGGTACCGGTACCGGCTGTATCCGACCGAGGATCAGAAGACCCTGATCGCCCAGCACCTCGGGTGCTGCCGGTTTGTGTACAACTGGGCGCTTGCCCGCAAGAATCAGGCGTATCACGACGAGGGCATCAGCCTCTCCAGGTACGGCCTCATGAAGCAGCTCCCAGCGCTCAAAGCGGAGTTGCCGTGGCTCAAGGAGGTCAACGCCCAGTCGCTGCAGCAATCGATCCACCACCTTTTCCGCGCGTTCAAAAATTTCTTTGAGGGTCGTGCTGAAGCACCGACCTTCAAGGCGAAGCATGCCCCCGAGCAGGCGTTCACGGTGCCACAATCCTACACCGTGGGCTTCAAGCAAGGGACGGTGAAGCTCCCGAAGATCGGTGCGATCAAGGCCAAGTATCACCGCACCTTCGCGGGGGCGATGAAGTCCGCGACGGTGATCCGCAGATCGACCGGCCGGTATTTCCTCAGCGTCGTAGTCGAGGATGGCCAAAAGCCGCCGAAACCCGCCGATCCGGTCCCGGATCAGACGGTCGGGATCGACCTGGGGCTTGCGCACTACGCTGTTCTCTCGACCGGGGAGAAGGTGGAAAACCCACGACACCTCCGGAACGCCCAGCAGCGGCTAGCCGTGCTCCAGCGGCGGCTCGCCCGCAAGCAGAAGGGGTCGAAGAACCGGAACAAAGCCCGGCTCAAGGTCGCCCGGTGTCACCAGACGATTGCCGACCAACGGCAGGACTTCCAGCACCAGCTCTCTTCTCGACTGGTCCGCGAAAACCAAGCACTGGCTGTGGAGTCCCTGAACGTGGACGGCATGGTGAAGAACCACGCTCTTGCGAGATCGATCAGCGATGCCGGGTGGGGGACGTTCCTTGCGATGCTGGCGTACAAGTGCCAGGAGGCGGGCAAACCCCTGCTGAAGATTGGGGTCTTCGAACCGTCCTCGAAGACCTGCTCGGTCTGCGGCTACCGGAAGGCCGATCTGACGCTGAAGGACCGGGAATGGACGTGCCCGGACTGCGGGACGACCCACGACCGGGACCTGAACGCCGCGACCAATATCAAACAATTCGCACTTGCAGGCGCGGAACGTGCCGAAGAGCCTGTGGACCCGCTCCCGCTGGGGAGGGGGATGATAGCCGGGAAACCCCCTGCGCAAGCGGGGGGTAGTTCACTGCAGCATCGAGCCCGAAGGGGACGTCCAGCCCTGCGTCTTTCTGCCGATCACCGTCGGAAACGTCCGGGATACGCCGTTTCTTGAGATCTGGCACTCCTCGGAGGTGCTGCAGAGGCTGCGGGACCGGAGCCTGCTCTCGGGGGCATGCGCCGGTTGCGGTAACAAGTATATCTGCGGCGGGTGCAGGGCCCGCGGGTGGGCATACTTCGGGGATATCCATGCGCCGGACCCCGGGTGCATCAACAACCGCGACTACTGGGAGTCGCTCGTGGAGCATCAAAAAAAGTAGGGTTAGTGGTTGTTCTTTCTTCTCCAGAGGAGGAAGGCGAGCGGGGCGAGGAGGGGCGCGTAGACGAGCGGTGCCGCAGTCGTCGTTGCCGGCACGGTGGTCGCCTCCGTCGTCACCACGGTTGTCACATTTGCTGTGGCGTTCGTTTCGCCCCCGGTTGTGACATTTGTCTCCCCGGCTGTGGTCGCGTTCTCCGCTGCCGCGGCGATGGCAAACGTGGAGAACCCGGCGGTGGTCGCCCGGAAGCGGTACAACCCGTTCTCCTCACCGACGACCTCGGTCTCCAGCGACTGCCAGGCGCCGCCGACACAGCGCATCAGCCTGACGTCCTCTGGGGCCATGCCGTGTTCGTGGAGCCAGTCGGCGGGGATGGTGAAGACGATCGCCGCGTTCTCGACATCGTTCGGGTTTGCCCAGTAGAGGTTGATCTCGACGTACTCGTAGACGTCGCCGGTGGGAGGCGCCGTCGCAGCGGACGGTTTTGTCTCCTTCACGGTCACCATCAGTTTCGGGATGGTGTTTGCTGCCGTGACGGCAACGCTGCCGACCGATGAGGTGGTGATGCCCGAGTACGTGAACGTCTCGCCGCGCATCAGGTTCTCACACATCCCGGCATCGAAGGTGGGGCCGCTGTCGCCGCCGCTGTCGCTCCAGCCGGAACCTGTCGACCCGTCGTTGTTCCCGGGGTCGTCAGAGGCCGGTGCAGTGGTGACGGTGACCGCCGCGGTCCCCTCTACGTCGCCAGCCAGGGCTTTCACTTCTGCAGAACCTTCTGCAAACGCCGCAAAGAGCCCGGCTCTGTCGATGGTGCCGACGGCCGAATCAGAGCATAACCAGGCAACCCTGACCCAGTCCAGCTCGTTGTCGCACGAGTCATAGACCGTGGCGACGAATTCCTGTATCTCCCAGGGCGCAAGCGCGGTCGTCGCGGGGTCGACCTCGACGCGGGCCGGGGACGGGAGCGGTGGGCCGACGGTTACGCAGGCAGAGCCCGATATCCCGTCCACCGATGCGGTGACGATCACCTCACCGGCCTCGTTGGGGCCAAAGAGACCGCACGGGCCGATGTAACCGATTTGCGGGTCGCTGCTCTCCCAGACCACCACGGCGTCCGGCATGACGCAGCCGTACTGGTCGTACACGGTCTCGGTGAGCTGGAGGCTGTTCCCGATGGCGATGGTGAAGTCGGACGGGCTGAGCGCGATCCGCGCCGGGACCGGGCATGCCGACCGGACCGTCACGACCGCGGTCCCGGTCTCTTCGATCCCATCGACCTGGGTGGCCACGATCTCGTCGGACCCGCCGACCGTCGCGGTGACGGTTACGGTGCCTTCGCAGAGAGCGACAAAGAGCCCGTCTTCGTCGATCGTGCCGACGGTTTCGTCGTCGCACGACCAGACGACCGTTCTGGGCAGAGCGCTGCTGCCCTCCGGGTCAACGAGGGTCGCGGTGAAGAGCCGGGTCTCCCCCTCGTCCAGGGTGACCGCCGGCGGGGAGACGACGACTCCCGGGGCTGCACATATGACCGTCACGTCCGCCGTCCCGGTGACGCCGTCGGCCGTTGCGGTGATGGTCGTCGTGCCCGCGTCGAGGGCAATGAAGTGCCCGTCTGCGTCGATGGTGCCGACGGTCTCATCGCAGGTTGCCCAGGCGATATCGACCTCCGGCATGACGTTGCCGTACTGGTCAAAGGCGGTTGCGGCGAACGTCTCCTCATCGCCGGCATTCATGGTGATTGCCGGCGGCGAAACAGCGATCCGGGAGAGGACCGGCTCGTCACAGCATACGGTGATGGTCGCCGTTGCGGCGGCACAGTCGCCCGATGCGGTGATGGTCGTCGTGCCTGCACAGAGGGCGACAAAGAGGCCGCACTCGTCGACGGTGCCGACGGCCGGGTCGCTGCTCTCCCAGGTGAGCGCGGCGTCCGGCACGAAGTCGCCGTAGCAGTTGAACGCGACGGCCTCAAACTGCCACTCGTCCCCGGGGTTCAGGTTGACCGCGGACGTGACGAACACGATCTTTGCGAGCGCCGGTTCTGCGGCGGCGACGGTGACGGCCGCATCCGCGGCGACGCCGCCCACCGTTGCGGTGACGGTCACCGTGCCCGCGGCGAGAGCGGTGAAGATGCCGTCCGCACCGATGGTGCCGATGGTCTCGTCGCTGCTCGTCCAGGCGACATCACCCGCAGGCATGACGTTGCCGTGCTGGTCGCAGGCGGTCACGATGAACCGCTGGTCGTCGCCGACTGCGAGGGTGGCCCGGGGCGGCGTGACCTTCAGGCTCGTGAGCACCGGTTCGACCGGGTCTTCAGCGGTGGCGGTGACCGTGACGGTTGCCGTCGCGGAGATCCCGCCCGCCGTCGCGGTGATGGTCGCCGAACCCGCGGCCTTCGCGGTGAAGAGCCCGCCTGCATCGATGGTGCCGACCGCCCCGTCGCTGCACGTCCAGGTGGCCGGAACGCCGTTCATGGGGTTGTCGAACTGGTCGTAGCAGGCGGCGGCAAACGCCCTGGCCTCGCCGACCACGACGGTGGCCGTGGGCGGAGTAACCTCGATCCGTTTGAGGGCCGGCTCTTCAGTGGTGACCGTGACGGCCGCGGTCCCGGAGACCCCGTCCGCCGTTGCGGTGATGGTCGTCGTGCCCGCGGCGTGCGCGGTAAAGACACCGGTTGCGTCGATGGTCCCGACGGTCTCGTCGCTGCTTGCCCAGGCGACCCCAACGCCGGTCATGGGCTTGTCGTCCTGGTCGAGAACAGCGGCCTGGAACGCCCGGGACTCGCCGATCTCAAGGGTGACCCTGGCCGGCTTGACCTCGATGGTTGTTACGACCGGTTCGATCGGTTCGACCGATGCTTCAGGCTCGTAGACGAAGATGTAGAGGTTCGAGTTGGGGCTCCCGCCTCTCTGCCAGACGATGGTGTTGCCGCTGATGGCAGGGTAGAGGTGTTCATCATACCGGTCTACAGACAGGAACACGTATTTCTCCTTCTTGCTGGAGAGGTCGTAGAGGTAGATGCTCCGCGGCTCAGCCGGCGCACCCCGCTTATCCTCCCAGGCGACGATGCTCCCGCTGATCGCCGGCGAGACCTGGTCGTTAGAGGCGCTGGTGATCCTCACCTCCTCTCTGGACGGGTCCGCGAGGTCGGTCATGTAGATCTCGGCATCCCCGCCCCGGTAGTCCTCCCAGGTGATGAGGCTCCCGGAGAGCGAGGGCCAGCACTGGACCGCCGTGCTCGCGGAGACCGGGCCTATGGTTTTGCCGGCCGCGATGTCGTAATACCGGATCCTCGCATCCGTGTCCTCCACCCAGGCGATATACTTCTCCGAGAGCGCAGGCTTGAACTCAGTCGATGCGCCGGGGATGGTTGTCCTTGCATCGCAGTCGATGACGTCTATCACCTTCTTTTCGGTGATGTCGTAGAGGGCGATGTTTGTCCTGCCGTTGTTCTTGTGGTACCAGGCAACGTAGTTCCCGGAGATTGCGGGCAGCCAATGTTTGCCCGGACCGGTGGTAATCTGTATATCATTTTTGCTGGAGCGGTCATAGAGATAGATATCCCAGTTTCCGCTCCGGTTGTCCTGCCAGACGATGTGGTTTCCCGAGATGGACGGCTTCTCCTGCGAATTAGGGTCGGTTGTTATCCTCTCGCCGGTGTAGCCGAGTGAGCCCCGGAATCCGTCTATCGTCCCGGAGTAGATATCCATCTGGCCGTTTCGGTTGTCTTCCCAGACGATCACGTTGCCGTCGATGTCCGGGCGATTCTGTGCATAATCAAAGCCCCGGTATAGGTGCTCCCCCGGCGCCGCCTCTGCCGCCATAACCGGCGGTATCAGCATGCCGAGGATGACAACTGCGCACAATAGTGCCAGGTGTGTAATCTTTGCCATATTCTTCCCCCTTGTGTGTTCTCCGCCCTCCTTGCGAGACCGCGGTACATACCCTCCGGTATGCACAAAGAGCTCGCTAAAGCAGGTGCTCAGGTGAGCACCCGGCAGGCGGAGTGCGAAATCCGATTTAAAGCCCGGTCATAGGGTAGCCGGTGAATGGGTGAATAGCGGTATAAATATATATCCTTTACGGTGATTTATTCTCATAATTTTATAATAAAAACGGTAATTTTTGGTGTTCCCCCCGGGGCACGGGGGGTCCTTGACGGGCCGTCTTCGGGCCGCCCCCTCCCCGGATCGGGGGGGCCACCGGCCGCGGCCCTCCTCCGAACGACCGACGCGATCGCGGGGTTTTCGCCGGGACCTGCCGAAGGGCGGCCTGTCAGCGCATCGCGGCGAGGTCACGGCGGATCCGGCGGCGGGTGTTCCACTCCACAACTCTTCCCACAATATCGTAGAGCGGGTTGACCGCGGCGCCCGTGTAGTAGCGCACGCCGGGGTTGAGCCAGCCCAGCTCCTTCCAGTAGGCGTGGTCGGCCGGGGCAACGTCGGCGAGCTCGTCAAACGACGCCCGCTGGGCGTGGAAGACGACGACGCTCCGGAGCCCCGGCCGCCGTGCTCTCCCTTCCGCCAGGGCCCTGAAGAATGACCGGGCCGCACGGTCGAGTTTCCGTTCGTTCTCCCGTGCCAGCCCGGGCGTGGGGCCGGGCTGCGTGACGAGGCCGGCACGGGCGACGACGTCGAACCCCCATATGTCCGCGACGGTGTCGAGGTAGTCGAGGACATCCTTCTCGCCCACCACACCGGTGGTGACGAGGAGGAGGGCTTTTTTGTCGAAGAACCGGGGGCGAAGACGTAGGAGAACCGGTCGATGAACGTCTTCATCTGGCCGGTGACGGCGAGGCCATAGACCGGGGACGCAAAGATCACCCCGTCGGCATCGTGCAGCTTCCGCCCGACGGCGGGGGCGTCGTCCCGGATGGGGCAGCGCTCCTCGCCCCACTCAAGACATGCCATGCATCCCCGGCAGGGTGCAAGGGCGATGTCCCCGAGCATGAGGTACTCGAATTCGACGTCGCCGAGAGAGCGCATCACCTCCTCGATCCTCTGCGCCGCCCGAAAGGTGTTGCCCTTCCGGGGGCTTCCCATGACGACCAGGACTTTCATGGTCCCCCGTCGTCTCTCCTGTTCTTTATGGTTCCCCTTCGCCTCGCCCGGTGCGGGCCGATGCCCGATCCGCCTTTCAGGGGCGCCGTATCGGGGGTTCTGCGTCATGCTGTGCGGGATACGGCAGGGGTTGCCGGCTCCGCGGGGATCAGAACCCGGGGTGAGGCGGCGTGCGGGTTCCGGTCTTGTCCACCCGGATACGAGTTTGGGGTGTGCAAAGACAGGCCCCCGAAACTATTATCGCATAGCCGCCGCCCGTTGCAGGCGGTAGATGAGGACCGAGGACCTGCTTGCGATGACCGCCGACGACTGCCTTGCTCACCTCGGGTCGTCAGCCTCCGGCCTTTCGACCGCCGAGGCGGTCCTGAGGCAGAAAAGGTATGGGATGAACGAGATCGCAGAGGCGCGCCGGTATCGCGGCCTGGTCGCCTTCCTCGGCCACCTGAAGAATCCGCTCGTGATCATCCTCGTCATCGCCGCGGTCATATCCGCCTTCGTCGGCGAGATCGTTCAGGCGGTAATCATCCTCGTCATCGTCGCCCTCAGCGTTACCCTGGACTTCTTCCAGGAGTACCGGGCCGAAGCGGCGGTCGACCTCCTGAAGCAGAAGATCAGCAGGACGGCGACGGTGTTCCGGGACGGAGAACGCCGGGAGATCCGGATGGTCGAGCTGGTCCCCGGGGACGTCATCGACCTTACTGCCGGGGATATCGTGCCCGCAGACGCCCGCGTCCTTGCCGCCCGCGACTTCTTCGTCAACCAATCGGCCCTGACCGGCGAACCGTTCCCGGTCGAGAAGACTGCAGACCCCCTTCCTGCGGCAGATACTGACCGGACCGCGTGGAACAACTACCTCTTCCTCGGGACGTCGGTGGTGAGCGGCCACGCGACCGCCGTGGTCGCCATGACCGGGGAGAATACCGAATACGGGCATATCGCCCGGGCGCTTGCCGCACGTCCTCCCGAGACCGAGTTCGAGCGGGGGCTCCGGCATTTCGGCTACCTGATCATGCGTATCACGTTCCTCCTGGTGCTCGTCGTATTCCTGGTCAACGCCGTCTTCAAGCACAGCGTCCTTGACTCCCTCCTCTTTGCCGTGGCCCTCGCCGTCGGGCTGACGCCCGAACTCCTCCCCATGATCCTCTCCCTCAACCTCGCAAAAGGCGCGATTGCCATGTCGGAGAAGGGCGTTCTCGTGAAGCACCCCGAGGCGATCCAGAACTTCGGGAGCATGGACATCCTCTGCACCGACAAGACCGGGACGTTGACGGAGAACGCCATCTCCCTCGTGCTCCACATCGATCCGGAGGGGCGCGACGACGAGAGAGTGCTGCTCTTCTCCTACCTCAACAGCCTCAACCAGACGGGATTGAAGAGCCCGCTCGACGAGGCGATCCTCGCCTACCGCGATATCCCGGTCGAGGGCTACCGGAAGATCGATGAGATCCCCTTCGACTTTGTCAGGAAACGGGTCTCGGTCATCGTCGAGAAGGGCGGCGAGCGGTTCCTGGTCACAAAGGGTGCGCCGGAACAGGTCTTTGCCGCCTCTTCCTCAGTCAGGGATCAGGCGGGGATCCGGCCGTTCACCGACGCGGTGCGGGAGGCGGTGGTACGCCGCTACGAGGCGCTGAGCGCCGACGGGTTCCGGGTTCTTGCGGTCGCCTGCCGGCCGGCCGGAGATGGGAAGGCGGTCTATACGCCGGATGACGAGAAGGATATGGTCCTGCTCGGTTTTGTGGCCTTCATCGACCCGCCGAAGGAGAAGGCGCGGGAGTCGCTGCAGCAACTTGTCGGGCGTGGGATCGACCTGAAGATCGTCACCGGGGATAACGAGCAGGTCACCAGGAAGATCTGCCGGGACCTGGACTTCCCGGTGCGCCGGTCCCTGACCGGTGCCGAGATCACCCACATGACCGATGAGGCCCTTGCACGGGTGGTCGATGAGACCACGCTCTTTGCCCGGGTGACGCCCATCCAGAAAGACCAGATCATCAGGGCGCTGATGAGGAACAACCATATCGTCGGTTTCCTGGGGGACGGGATCAACGATGCTCCGGCCCTGCGGACCGCCGACGTCGGTATATCGGTCGATACCGCGGTGGATATTGCAAAAGAGTCTGCCGATATCGTCCTCCTCGAAAAAGACCTCCAGGTCCTCAGCGACGGCGTCATGGAGGGGCGCAGGACGTTTGGGAACACGATGAAGTACCTCATGATGGGGACGAGTTCGAACTTCGGCAATATGTTCAGCGTTGCGGGAGCGTCGCTGTTCCTTCCTTTCCTGCCGATGCTCCCGATCCAGATCCTCCTCAACAACCTCCTCTACGACCTCTCCGAGTCGACGATCCCGACCGACCGGGTCGACGACGAATACATATCCCGCCCGAGGCGCTGGGATATCCATTTCATCAGGAACTTCATCGTCGTCTTCGGTCCCATCAGTTCGCTCTTCGACTTTCTCACGTTCGGCATCCTCCTGCTGGTCTTCCACGCGACGGCTCCTCTCTTCCAAACGGCGTGGTTCATCGAGTCGATCGTCACCCAGACCCTGATCATCTTCATCATCAGGACGCGGATAACCCCGTTCTACCGGAGCAGGCCGAGCTGGCAGCTGGCCTTCAGCACTGCGGCGGTCGTGGCCGCCGCCCTCGTTGTGCCCTACATCCCCCTGGGGGCCGCCTTCGGCTTTGTCCCGCTGCCGCCGCACTACTACCTGGTCCTCGCCGGGCTGGTGGCGGGTTACCTGGCGGTGGTGGAGGTGGTGAAGGCCCGGTTCTTTGCCGGGCGGTTGTGAAGGGTCTTCTCTGCCTGCGAGGAGGTGGCTCGATCTGCCGGCGGCGGAGGTGCAGCAGGGTTGCCCCGATCAGGAGGCTCCCCGGCCTCATCAGAGCGGGTCGAATTCAAGAGAGCGCCCTCGAGGAGACTCCGCCGCGAGATTACTGCGTTTACCGACGCGGAAGGGGGTCGTCTCATCATCGGGGTCGACGGCAGCGGTAACACCGTTGGGACCGACGTGAAAGCGGCACATAAGATGGTTACGAGCGCCCTTTCACCGTTCGTCCCGCCAGGGCGGTCGGGCTCTCCAGGCCGGCGGTTGTCAGGCGGCCCAAAACCCTTGAGGGGCCCGGGCTGGCCCGGAAGGAGGGGGGGCGCTCACGTCCGCTACGCGGCGGTCCGGTGATATCTGTGGGTGCGGTTCCCGGGGCGGGAGAACATGCCCGCCCTTTCAATCCGGGGATCAGGCGTCCGGTCGGAGATCCCGAGGGGCGTGTGCCCGGCACCGTGCAAAGGCTCATATGGGATCAGGTAAGACATGTCTTACGGAGATTCTTATGGATATTGGTATCACCAGAATGAGCTCAAAGGGGCAGATTGTCATTCCGGCATCCATGAGGAGGGGGCTCGCCGAGGGTACACAACTGCTCATCATCAGGGAGGGGGGCCGCTTTATCATAAAACCGCTTGATGAACTGGAACCGGAGCTGAAAGAGGATATCCTCTTTGCGGAGAGGACGGAACGGGCACTTCAGGAGTTTAAAAAGGGGAGATTCACCAGAAAGGACCGTGCTGATTTTATCAGTGATCTTGAATCATGGTGACCGTTGCCTACGGCGCATCCTTTGAGAAAACGATCAGGAAGATCCGTGACGGCAGGGTGAAGAACCGGGTGAAACAGCAGATCATCAGGATTGTCAACGATCCAACGATTGGAAAACCGATGAGATATGGTAGAAAACAGACGAGGGAGGTATATATCCCTCCATTCCGGTTATCTTACTGTTATGATGAGCAGAGGGATCTTTTGATTTTTCTGGACCTGTATCATAAAGATAGGCAGTAACGGGTAGGCGGGTTCTCCAGGCCGGCGGTTGTCAGGCGGCTCAAAACCCTTGAGAGGCCCGAATTGGCCCGGAAGGAGGGGGCGGGGGCTCACGCCCGCTACGCGGCGATCCGGTGATCTCTCCGGGGCCGCCCGCCCCGGGGGATAAAGGGGAAGGGTTATCCCGCCCTGAAAGAGCTGTTATCTGTGGCGCTTGAGAGAGGGGACCTGGTCTTCTTCTACGACGTTCCGGAGCTCACGACGGACCCTGACAGGCGTCCAGCGGCGGGTCGTCATCGGCCTCCGGATGCCGCCGCAGAGGTGGGTTGCGATGGCCCACTGGATGATGGACCACGCCGACCGCTACGAAGGCCGGCCGGGGGATGAGCCCTGAGTATTTTCTCCCGGGCGCTTGCTTATTCCGATGGAGGTGCCTCGATTGTCTGGGTCCCGGCACGGGTTCGAGGGCATGAGCATCAGGGGTATCTCACAGGTTATCATAGGCATTCTTTCGATGATCGAGATCGACCGCCATAATAACGAGTTGCCGGTGCTCAAACGCCAGGATCACCCGGTACACCCCTACGCGCAGGGAGAATAGCGGTGAGTTCGTCAGGCGCTTCACCTGCAGGTGAGGAGATTCTTCTTCAGTCAGCAGTTCAAGCGCTCTGATTATCCTGGCGGCAGCCTCCTTTGGGAGGTGCTTTAATTTGCGCTGGACTCTTTTCGAGTAGATGAGCGAGTATCTCACTCGATCCCCAGCTCCCGCTTCAACTCCTCGTGCGTCACAAACTCGCCCCGCCTGATCTCATCGAGCGACGCCTGGATGTCGGCGATCGTCTCAGGGCTCAGGGGTTCGGGGTCCTCGCTCTGGTCCAGCAGCCGGCGAACTATGGTCCGGTACGGCTCTCTGGGGTAGCGGCGCAGGCGGTTCAGCCGGTCCCGGTCGGATCTGGTGATCTCGATCGTGGTTGTCTCCTCAGGCATAATGTGTTATGGGTCGTTATAAGGTATAAAAGCGTGGTTATGGGTGGGGTCACGCTCCTCCAGGTCCCGCTTCAGTTCCCCGTGCGTCAAAAACTCGCCCTGCCGGATCTCATCGAGCGATGCCTGGATGCTGGCGAGTGTCTCGGGACTCAGGGGTTCGGGGTCCTCGATCTGTTCCAGGAGCCGGCGTACAATAATCAGGTAGGGTTCATCCGGGTAGCGGCGGAGTTCGTCCAGCCGGTCCCGGTCGGATTTGAGGATCTCGATCGTGGTCGTCTCGTCGGGCATGCCGGGGGATATACCATCGCCGGGATAAGAATCTAATGCTGTGGTGCGGGGGATCCAGGGACGGCGCTGAGCTTCCTGCAGTCCGCACCGCTCCGGCATACCCCCGGGCGCCGTATGCGGTTCTCTGGCGAGAGAGGGGTGGCGGTCAGTAGACCGTGAAGATAAATGCCGCCGCGATTGCGGCTATGACAAAGAACACACCGACGCCGAAGAACCAGAGGACCACGAAGAGGACCATGTGGAGGGCGTTTGTTTCCTTGTAAGGGATCTCTCCTGCGTTCATCCGTTTGGCCGTCGCATACGCGTCGTAAATCCCGTAGATGAACACGGCGAGGCCGGGGATGATGAGAGCAAAGAGGCCCAGGTAGGTCCCGAGAAAGATCAGGATGCCCCGGCCGGGGTTCCCGTTGTACACCTGTCCCAGGCCGGAAAATACGAAGGAGCAGAGCGCTGCAAGGCCGGGGCTCTTCTCGGAGTTTGTTTTGAGCCGGACCCCGCACCCCGGGCAGATCTCGGCGTTCGGGCTGATGAGCTGGTTTCCGCATTCCGGACAGAAGTTTGGCAATTCCACCACCTGATGAGAGACGGGAGAGGGTTTCGCTGCGGCAACGATATTTTTTCTGGTTTTGTCGTGCAACGGGGCAGAAAACATCCATCGGAGACCAAAACGTAGAAGTAGAGGATCTTCTCCCTCCCCGGGGCGGGCTGCGGCCCGGCGGCGGGGGTTTCCGGCCGTCGGGTGCGGCCCTGACCCCGCCGGAAGCGCTCCGGCCGGCCGGCGGGTTCTGGAAAGGTTTTTATATGCAAACCGGGGATCATCCCCTCTATGGTGTGCGGAGAGCGGGACGGCGGGGTCTCGGAGGTGGTGGGCACGGTCCTCATGGTGGCGGTCGTGGTCGCCTTTGCGGGGATTGCGGGGGTGATGGTCTTTGGGATAGGGCTCCCCGAGGAGCCAAAGACCCTTGTGGTGACGGCGACGCGGTCGGGGGACGTGATCACGTTCACGAACCACGGCGGGATGAATATGGATAAGGTGGCGGAGGTTCACTGCTGGATCGGCGGGGTGGACCAGGGGAACGATAATTTCCCGCTGGGTATTCAGGCCGGGGCGACCGAGACCTGTGAGGCCCCGGGGCCGATCCGGGTTGTCGTCGTCGGGAAGTTTGTTGACGGTGAGTCGTGGATAGTGCTGGATAAGACGCTCTAATGCGTCGAGCGGTCTATCTGCGGGCAGGGCCTTTTTTTCGTGTGCGAGGCAACGGTTGTGGGGACGGAGACGGGGGCTCTCGCGTTGGCGCGAAGGGGACAGAAGGGGGAGCACGGTGGTGCCCCAGAGTGGGACTGAATTGAGCGAATCAGGTTGAGCGATAACCTGTTCCCATAGCAAAAACTCGTGCAGTGAGAGTGTTTTCATCACCGGACATCTTACCCGGGGCAGGACGCCTGACGACCGTATGGAGCGTGTCCGTGATGCGGCAGGCTTTCACCGCAACCTGTAGACGTGCTGACGATGATCGATTGCTATCAGGTACACCGTTCTTTCTCTTTCGTCGGGAAGGAATATCAGTCGATAACGCTTTGCAATCCGGGTTATAGTCTATGCCAATACCCTTTAGAACCTTGAGCCCCCTATATGTCTATGACCGGGCGTGAACAAATCGCGATCGTTAAACCCGTTCCCATGTCCGTCTTGAAGAAACGGATCAAGCACCCCAAAGGTCTGCCCGAAGTAGTCCCACGCCTCCTGTTTATTCGGTTACGCTATAACGAAGTGAGTGTTGTCAAAGCTGCGGAAGCTGTTGGGGTTTCTCCCCAAACGGGCTACAACTGGCAGGAACGTTGGAACGCAGAAGGGTTAGCTGGGTTGGTTCCGAAGTATGCCGGCGGTCGTCCTTCCCGCCTCACCACCGACCAAAAAACCGCATTGCTGGAGAAACTTCGGGAAAACGAGCACTGGACGACCACCGAAGTTCAGCACCTGATCCAGTCAGACTTTGACGTGAAATACAGTCTCAATCAGGTTCGGCGAATCCTGCGATCGTTTGGTATGCACTTTGGAAAACCCTATCCACGCGATTATCGCCGGCCTGCGGATGCAGAGCGACAGTTAAAAAAAAACCTTCCCCGGATGAGCAAACACACCGTGCTCGCATTCTTTGATGAGTGCTCTCCCCAAACCACGGCCAATACTCAGCGTATGTGGTCGTTTAGGCGCACCCCATTGGTGAAGAACACCGAGAAGATCCGGGCCAACACCTTTGGCATTTTTGCCGTCAATGGTAACTCCATTGTCACCTTCCGGGAACGCTCCAAACAAGAGGATATCCGGGAGGTGCTCAAGGAATTCAGGCGGGCAAATCCAAACAAACGCCTGGTTATCGTGCTGGACAATTTCAGTTCGCACCACGCGATGCTCGTCAGGGAATACGCTGCTGAAAACGGTATCCGCTTCGCATATCTGCCCCCATACTCTCCCGATCTCAACCCCATTGAGCAGGTATGGCGAACGATCAAACGAGAGGTGGCAGCGACATTCATCGCCGGCCGTGAGCACCTGATGGCCACGATCACAGAGGCGTTTAAGAAATTAGTGGCGAAGAGGAGTTATTGGGAGAAATGGGTGGTGAAATTCTTGAGTCCAAAGTATGCTTCTAAATTGTTACGGGAGTGACTATACTTTCTTCCCGTGTAATGCACTGAAAGCCAACCGCCCGTATTGAGGGGGTCCTGTTTCAGGGTTGAAGTTTTTTTCCGAGTTCGATTATTACTTCTTTGTTGCCTTTGACCTTTGAGAGGCTCTCGACAAATGTATCGGTCCTCCGGATCGTCCATTCCATCAGGACAACTCGCCGAGCAGGTCGTCTATTGAAGAGATCTCCCGATATCGTCCGGCTGCGATGTCTTCTTCGCTCATCCGTATCTGCGCCATAGTTTCGGGATTGCTGAGAATCTCAACGGTATCAAGAAGGGCGTCAAGATCTTCCCGCCGGACCATAGTCTCCTGTATCTTTTTGATTTCAAGGTAGAGGTCATCGATGGTGACACCCGGAGTCATGAGTAGTAGTAACCATCTGTTCAAAATAAAGTATTCTGGAGATGGTGAGCGCCCTTCTCATTTCGCGGGAAGGAACGGTTGCAGGGATGGCGACGTGGTCTTGCGCGGAGCAACCTGGGGATTTGGGGATACCACCAGAGCAGACACGGGCAGGCGAAGAAGTGACCCGGGAGCGGGGCCGTTACGGGGGGGCGCGGCACTGTCGCAGGTGCGGGCCGGGCCGCCGACCTCCGGTGCGGTTTTCTGCGTCCCATTGCCGGTACGGGTTCGCGACCGTATCCCGGGAATGCGCCGGAGAGGTGCATCCTCCGTGATGGCGGTGTCGATGCCGGACTTGATCACTGTTTGCGGCAAGGAGGGCGTCCCGGAAATAAACGTGATGGCGGTCCCGGATCTCATGGAGAGGCTGCACCTTCCCGGGTCGCTTCGCCTTCGAAGGGCAGTCGTAACAGAGGCACCTGTTCCCGCCGTCATCGAGTCATACCTCTGCCCCGCGTGCCCACTGCCGATAGACCTCAAGGTCGAGCCAGAAGAGGTGCTCCTGCCGCCGTACAGTATACCCGCATGTGTCCTCGGTGAACAGCGCGTCAACATAACTGACCGCCGGACACTTCTCCAGCAGCCCCGAGTGGGTCGTCCCCCGGCTCACATAGCCGTGGAGGATCCGGTAGGTCTGCTGGTACGACAGCCCGAGCGCCGCCGCCTCGTTCTTCGTCAGGCCGCTCTCCCCATCAGAGCGGGAAGACCGTGTACTGGATGTACCGGATATACTCCATCACCGGTATCCAGAAGTGGTAGCCCTCCCAGCAGCTCGTGGTGAACCGGAGATCGATGACCGCAAGCCAGGCGAGCGAGAAGAGCATCAGCACCGGGACGACATAGGTGAGGGCGAAGAAGACAAGGAGCCGGGCATCCCGGGCGCTGATCCTGGCCGGCCTCCAGGTCGAAGAGGGTCTGGTCCAGCAACGCCCGGTACACCGGATCGGGGTTGCTGCGGACCTCGTAATCGATCCGGTCGGGAGCGTGAGGGTTGTCGCCCCCGCTCCAGGCGATGATTGCGGTTCCTTCTCGCGCCAGGGTTGTCGTCCAGCGTGCCATAGATGATCGTGGTGCCGGCGTCAGGCAACCATCACTCTTTGCTCTCTATCCCGGCCAGCGTCCGGTACCCCTGGAGAGGATGGGTGGGGATGTTCTTGTACTTCGCCTCGATCCTGCCATCCTCCAGCATGGGATTGATGTAGTGGTTCCGGAGTGAGTCCTTGCTCCGGTTTAACAGATTGGCTAAATCATCAAGGGTCAGGTATCTTCCTTCGCAGAGGCGAAGAATTGTTGTCTCAACTACCTTCTTCGACGCTTTCCGCACAGATCCAACCGGCCTCGCAATCTCGCGCAGCGTATCCAGATGTTCGGAGCCTGCGCTCAAATGTTCGAAGCTTTCCATCAAATGTTCGGAGCTCCCTGGCAAATGTTCGGAGCTCGACTTTGAACAGATCTCGCTAGCTCCGAACATTTCGCCTTCCATCGGGTGATGGCCGGGACGGTAGTAGAATGTGCTTCTACCCGACCCCTCACTCATCAGAAGCTCCTTTTCAACCAGACCACGAAGAGCCACGGTAATGTCATGCGGGTGCTCTTTTGTCACCTCTTTGAGTCTGCCGTGGTTCACGCATCCTTCACAGTGGGCGGTCACCAGAGCAAGCTGCTCGATCTCGCCGAGAACGTTGAAAGAAGCCCCGAGCTCGGTCTTAAGCTCTTCGATTGCCTTCTTTGGCACAAGACTGATCATTTTGAGAATGAAGATCGTCTGATTGCTCGCGTACCGCTCCTCGAGCACCGGTTCACGCCAGTGCTGGAGCTTCCAGTTCCGGTAGATCTTCGGAAATCCGGACCCTGCCTGCTCGCCAAGGCCTATTAACTGAAACATCTTCTGGAGGTTTCGGTTCCGACAATCACTTACGCCGCCTTTGATCGCTTCAGCCTTCGGCAGCCTCATCAGACCCGGGTTCCGAAACCCGAAGAGATCAGGGCGTTTGACCACGAGAATTGAGCAGTTTCCTGAATAATCCGCATGAATAAGGGTGTTTACGAGCGCCTCACGTAGCGCCTCGTGAACCGGGGTCTCCTCAACCCTTTCATCCCCCTTTAGCTGGAAAGGCACCTTCAGGTCGGTGGTGAGCCGCTTCATGATAATGCGGTAGAAGTCATAGAGATTCCCGGACCACGACCCGTCAATGGTAACCCGGTCGATCCAACGGTTATCCGGCGTTTCCCGCTCCTGGTAGTCCACGATGTAGGTAGGGATACCATCAAGGATCGACCGGAACCTCCCGAACATCAAGAGCCCCGCGAGCGTGAGCCCCTCCTTCCCGGTCTGCCGGTCCCGTGCCCACCCGCCAATCTGCCGGAGAAATTCGCGATCGTCGCACTCGTTGAAGGGATGATCGGGTTTGCGGTTGGAAAACTGCCGGCGGTAAATCCGGAACGATTCCGCATCAAGATCGTCAAACCCGTAATGCTCCAGGATAACAGCGTCACGGGTGTCGTTCGCCTGCTCGCCGAGCATCTGCTTCACCAGATCGGGCGGGCACCGGTAATCACCCTCGTTATTGCGCCGGTAGGTTCCTGTCAGAGGGTTCTGCCCGATGTACACCGGCCGCTGCTTTCGTGAAGCCTGGGGAACCCGGACGAGGATCCCGTTCTTTCCGTCGATCGATGTGAGCTTAATGTCACGATTCTGGAGAAGGTTGATACTCACTTTATTCGAGTTGTTGAGAGAATTCCAGATGTCTTGCACGACCTTCTGGTGATCGGGTAGATCGTGGAAGATGACTCCGTTATCGGCCTCTTCCGCACCGAGGATGATAAATCCACCCTCTGTATTTGCCATTGCAGAGTACGTTTCCCAGAACGAGTTGGGGACCTCGCCCATCTTGTTCTTCCCCAGCGCGGTCTTCAACTCAACGTCAAAGCCCTCCTGCAAAGCCTCCAGATCGAAAAAGTCCTCGCCCATTCTGTACACATCCCCCACTGAATCCCTGCTATATATCATTGCCCGACGAGGACCGCAACAATGCCACACCAGAACGGATGTGATATAATCTACCGGCCAGGGCGATGCTTGCGATGCTAGATAACCTACAGGTTGATTGCATATACGTTCCGCTGGAGTGGCGAAGAGGACAATGCATGAATCCTGCCTCGGAAGCCACCTGAATGAAGCTGTAATCTACAAGAGGCAAAAAACTTACGGATTCATCGCACCCCCTCCCCCTATTCCCTTCCCGCATCGGCCGGGCGTAACACCCCTCGCAGACCTTCGCCAGTGCCTCCTGCGAGCGGTAGACTGCTTCCCGCGTATCGCACCGGCCGGGCTCGGCCTTCACCCGGGCAAACGTCCCCGGGTCAAGCACCCCGGAGAGCGGCCGGACACTGTTTGCAGCACTCTTTGCGGCCGTGCTGCAAAGGGGTGCGCAACTAGGAGCGCAAACACTGCGACATAGAGCGCCGCGGCCCCGGCGAGGAGGACGGAGGTGAGGGTTGTGATGAGCGTGACCTGTCCGGCAGGGTCTCTGCCGGCGACGACCTGGAGGATGATGTAGATGAGCGGGAGGTCGATGACCGCGAGCCAGAAGAGCGTCCGGAGCGCCTCTCCCACCCCGTCGGCGTCGAGACCGGCGTGTTTCAGGGGACGAACGCGGGCTGAACGTGAAGGGGGTGCGAAGGCAAAAACTACGGGACCCTGGCAGAACGTTGGGGCAGGAAGTTATTCCGCCTGCAGGATCCCGATGATCCCATCGATAACCGACGTGATGGTCTGGTCGTTGAGATGGCCGGCGCGATAAAGAATCAGGTCGACACTGGCCGAAAAGAGCCGGTTTGGCCGGATGTTGCTCGGTTTGCGGAGTGTTCCCTCTGTAAACTCCATGTCGGTGATGCCGACGGCGTAGCGATCCCGGATCTGCTGGCTCGTGATCTGGCAGAGGATGACATCGTCCCCACCAGGTGCCGCGACAACAAGAGCCGGGCGCCGCTTCACCGTCGACAGGTCCGAGAAGGGAAACGGTACAACGACAACATCGCCCTTTACAAATCGCTCCATGCCTCTTCCTCCTCGGGCCGGAGCCAGTCTTTCTGGAGCGCGGGCTCGCTCGCGAGGGCGGTGTCCGGGGCAGCCTTCCGGCGCCGGGACTTGAGGTACCGGATGAAATCAAGCACCTCACCGTATGTCCGGGGCGGGAGGTCGTTCAATTCACTGATGATCTCCTCTTTTACTCGGGTCATGGCAACCTCACCTCTGCGATATATGATCCTCTGGTGCTTTTATCTACATATCTCTGTCTGAAGAGGGGTTGTTTACCGGGCCATAGATTCGCCCCGGCACTGAGAGAAAATTGAGCGGGACTGCCATCCCCTCTCCACGCCAGGGCGGGGACGGCGTCCGCCGAAGGCGCTTGCACTGCGGTCCGGATGGTGTCGTCCTCGCTGGACGAGATCCGGATACTTCGGGTTTGAAATGGAACCCTGTCTCTTCAGGTAGTTATGGCAGACGGCGTTTTCCGTGCGTTTTATCGGCATCCTGTGCCTTCTGTCGCCGGTTGGCCGAATAGGGACTCCTTCTGCCTTCAGAGCGGGAAGACCGTGTACTGGATGTACCAGATATACTCCACCACGGGTATCCAGAAGTGGTAGCCCTCCCAGCAGCTCGTGGCGAACCGGAAGTCGACGACCGCGAGCCGGAAGAGTGTCCTCAAGGCCTCCCCCACCCCGTCGCCGTCGAGACCGGCGCGTTTGAGGGCATAGGCCCCGATGACGAGCATCGGGAGATAGGCCGGGGAGAGGTAGCGCATGTCGGGGACGATGCCGGGGATTGCCGACATCCCCGGGAGGGAACGGGCGTAGGCGAGCACCACGAGGGCGGCGGGGTGTAGTACCCGGCCACGGTGCTCCAGAGGCTCTCCGACCCGGAGGAGAGTGCTTTCCCCCCGTCTGCGGCGTAGCCCGCAACCCGGGCGCAGGAGGTCGTGGGGGCGGGTTGTAGAGGAAGGGAGGCCCCTGTTGGCATCGATATGATGACCATCCTGGGGCGCCGCACGGCCGATTACATGCCCATTACATACCTTGAAAGACGATATTTGAGGGGATATGGCGATACAGTGGCCAATCAGGGGTTTTACGGAGAGGGGAGATCCTGCCCTGTGAACCGTGATGTACATACCGGCGGCGTGTATGGATTACATACCCATTACATATCAAAAGTCAACTAAAATTGGCGTATTCAACGAAATTCTCACAAAATGGACTTTTTAAGATCAAAGCCAGAACAATCCGCACATGTGGATTACATACCTCATGCCCAGTACGGGACATATCTCCCGGATCTGTTTGATCGGGTTTCCGGGTCCTGCAGTCGAATCAGACCTGCCGCCATTGTATCACTGATAATGCGGGATGCAATAGGGTAGTTCTGATCGTCGATGCCCAGCCGCCCTCTCAGCGTGGCATTCGTCATGAACTCCCTGCAGACATATCTGAGACATGCATGCTGGTAACAGGCCCTCACTCTGTCCTCCCGTCCCGTCTCGCTATAACTCTGATGCGCAAAGAGCGTGACTCGCATGGGATCCTCGTCTTCCTGGAAATCCGATGCGGACAACTGGTACATTTCGATACACCCGATGGCCCGATCAACCCCGTTTCCTCGCTCTTCGCAGATGTTCATCCTGCGCATCATCGAAGCAAGAGTTTCATTTCGCGACCGGGGAGGATGGTCGATGAACCGTTCGGGATCGATCAGAGGTACTCTCACCAGACAGCCCGAACCACCACCCCAAAAACTTGTATAATCCGCGCGACCAATAGTGTGAACATGAAGTATACGGTAGTGCTCGAACCGCAGGAGGAGGGTGGATTCACCGTCCAATGTATCGAGATCCCGGGAGCGATCAGCCAGGGTGAGACACGGGAAGAAGCACTTGCCAATATCAAGGAAGCAATAGAGCTTGTTCTCGACGTGCAGCGGGATGAACTGCACCGGAAGATATCAACCATCCGCCGCGAGATAGCAAAAGTTGACGTAGCTGATGTCATATAAGCTGCCGGTCGTTTCCGGGGAAGAGATGGTAAAGTACCTTGCCCGGTACGGTTTTATCCAAAAAACCCTGTTTTCTCATAAAATCGCTCGACTCCTTTCACGATGACATGGTTCTTTACGATCTCCTGGATCAAGAGGTTCTCCGGATCCCAGAGCCCGATCTTCACGCTGAGCTTTGAATGGCACCGCTCCAGCTCCCGTTTCATCTCCCTATCCTCCGTCTCGATATAGAGATCGATATCGCTCTTTTTATCTGCGGTCCCCTTCGCATAGCTGCCGAAGAGTACGGCGAGCGGGACATCCTCTCGCTCCTGAACCGTCCTGATGACGGATCGCAGATGCGGGGCCTCCTGTATCAGGTTTCCGAGCGCGTACCATTCCGCCACATAGACGTGCACCTGCGCTTCAAGGGTTTTCTTCAGGAAATAGGTCTTATTCTTCCCCTCCATCCTGAAGTCGACGATATTTCCATCTAATAGGCCCCTAAGTTTCCGGAGCACGGTGGTATGCGAGAGGCCCAGGTCCTGTGCAAGTTTGCGGGGATGAGAGTCGCCCCTGAGCAGGAGAGCAACGATCTGAATGGACACATTTTGTTCCACATGGTTCATATTTGAACCAATGGGTGAAAAAGGTTCTGGAGCAACGCTATGCCGGCCTCCCGGGCATCCTCTATCCCCGGGGTATCCGATATCCGGTGTTGAGGGGATACTCTGGTCCGTTGAGGACTGCAACGCCATGAGTTCGTCGCATTCCCCCCTCGCGTTTCCCTCCCGGACCAGCCGGGCTCGGCCTTCACCCGCTCGAACTCGTGGCGATCGGGCATGTTGGCCGGGGGGTGATTCCGGAGTGTTTTCTCCCGGGTTCCCGTCATTCCGATTCTTAACCCGGAGAAACTCCTGGTGGTCGGGGGTTCCCGATAGAGGTCTTTGCATCATGGCCCCTCGTCTCACATCACTTTTCAGCGCCTTACAGCCGGCGATGTCATCCAAAGGGCGATTATATGACGTTTGATTGAATTTTCCGCCCCGTAATGCTGGTATCCGGGGATCGGTTCCGGCATTCTGGGTTTCACACACACGCACACATGCACACATACCCCGGAACCGGTACCGGTGACTGTGTGTATGTTATGCTGTACTTCAGTACTGAGAGGGAGACGCCTCTCTCTATCTGTACAAACATCGACCAATTCAACATCGTTTTGGGCCGATTAATTGTTGCACTCAGTGCTGAAATCCTGCTGTAAACCTGCTGTAATGCTGCAACATGCCATGCTCCCGCTCCGGTCCCGCCCGGCCGCGACCCGCAGTATCAGGTAGAGCGGGATGACGCCGGCGCATCGCTCCCCGGCAACCGCTCTTATCACCCTGGGGGGAGAAGGGTTGCCGGCAGCCCCGTGTGAATCGATGCTGGCGCATGTTTCATCCCGTGGGCTGCCGCCTGTTCTGTCTCTGCGTTGCATCCTGTTCCCTCGCTCTGGAACGTTATCAATCTGACTTTACCGCCGGCGGGCCGGGCCCGTGTGCAAGGGGGGTCCGGCGCGGAGACCCGCCCGCTCATCAGAGCGGGAAGATCGTGTACTGGATGTACCAGATGTACTCCACCACCGGTATCCAGAAGTGGTAGCCCTCCCAGCAACTGGTGGCGAACCGGAAGTCGACGACCGCGAGCCAGGCGAGCGAGAAGAGCATCAGCACCGGCACTGCGTAGGCGAGGAGGCGGGGGGAGGCGCGGCGGGCGAGGACGGCGGCATAGAGCGCCGCTGCCCCGGCGAGGAAGATGGAGGTGAGGTACATGAGGAATGTGACCTGTCCGGCGGGGTTGTTGCCGGCGACGACCTGGAGGATGATGTAGATGAGCGGGAGGTCGATGACCGCGAGCCAGAAGAGCGTCCGGAGCGCCTCCCCGACCCCGTCAGCGTCGAGACCGGCGTGCTTGAGGGCGTAGACCCCGATGACGAGCAGGGGGAGATAGGCCGGGGAGAGGTAACGCATATCGGGGACGATGCCGGGGCTTGCCGACATCCCCGGGAGGGAGCGGGCGTAGGCGAGCACCACGAGGGCGGCGGCGAGGGCGAAGAAGGCGAGGAGCCGGGCGTCCCGGGCGCTGATCCCGGTCGGTCTCCGGCGGAGGAGGGCGTAGCCGGCCGCCCCGGCGAGGAGGAGGGCGAAGAACGAGAGCGGCGAGACCTGGAAGAACGCGGCGGCTCCGGCCCGGGCGGGCGCGAAGAACGCACCGTAGAGGCCGGTGAGGAGGTCGCCGGGCGGCGGGGTGTAGTGCCCGGCCACGGTGCTCAAGAGGCTCTCCGACCCGGAGGGGAGCGCTTTCCCCCCGGCCGCGGCGTAGCCCGCAACCCAGGGGAGGACGAAGGGGTGGCCGGAGAGCCCCCAGTTGTTCACGAGGAGCGGGAGGGCGCCGAGCGGGACCCCGGCGGCGGCGAGGATGGCCTTCCCGGTCTCCCGACGGCCCTTCCCCGCCGCGACGGCGATCCCGAAGAGGAAGAACCCGGCGGCGAGCGCCGGGCCGAGTTCAGGACGGGCAAACGCCGTCCACCCGACGGCGACGAACGACGCAAAGAGGTAGAGCGGGTTCTCCCGCGAGAGGTAGAGGGTGAAGCAGTAGAGCGCGACGGCGAAGAGGAGGGCGACGAGGGCGTGGTCCTTTGCGTTCCCGGACCAGAAGAGGTACGAGGAGCAACAGACCGTCGCGGCGAGCCCGAAGAACCCCCAGCGGTCGGACCCGAGGACCTCACGGAAGATGAGGAAGGCGACGACGGCGAGGAAGGCGAAGGCGATGCTGTTTGTGAAGACAATCGCCGCGACCTCGGGGTAGACCCCCACGTCATAGGGATGCACCCCCCGCACGAACCAGAACGGCCGGTAGAGCGCCGCGTTGAGGACGAAGAGAATGCCCCATGATATGATTCCGGCCCACGTCCAGGGGACCCCCCGGAAGCGTGCGTATCGAGGATACCAGAACTCGATCATGAGGAGCAGGGCAAGGAGGAGGGCGGACCAGAGGACGACCACGGCGAAGCGGAAGTCATCGCCGAAGAGCGAGAAGAGGTAATAGGCGGGAAGCGAGGCGACCGGGAGGGCGAGGGTGTAGCAGAGGGTGTCGTGGTGGGAGGCGGCGTAGTCGGAGGCGCCGTAGGGGGTGTAGCCGAAGAGGAGGTCGTCGCCGGTGACGAGGTGGTTCAACTGGTCGGCGGAGATCCATTCGTCGGTGAGGTGGATAGAAGAGTATCCCACAGTTATGGCAAGGACCGAGCACAAGAAGAAAACTAACAGAACTGGCTTTGATATATCCATAAAAAGGAGGTTAGAGGTAGGTGTCAGTTAGTATCTGTGTGGTACCATCGTTGAAGACTCCTACGACTATGACGTGCTTGGATTCACCGGGTGTCAGCACCTTCCCAGATGTCCACACAGAACCAACAGTGAAGGCTCCTGCTTTTGACAAAGATGCAGTACCTGAAGCAATGCTGCGGCTAGTGCCATCTTTTGTGTAGTAA
>NZ_CAJYDP010000014.1:0-31121 GCF_913757945.1 Methanoculleus sp. 10
ATTCGCGAGCACCTCCGCAGCGTTCGCCTCGAAGGCGGCGATCGTCGGGGACTGGAGGGAGACGTTGCCCACCCGCTTGCCCTCGCCGTCGAGGAAGTTCACCTTCGCGGTGTAGTGCTCGCGGTTCCGGATGACAGCAGCCACCGGCTGCCCGTCGGAGCCGGTATACCCGACGCACCCGAAGGGGTTGTCGGCGATGACGCTCTCGATGAGGTTGTTAAACGACGTTACGGTGGCGATCGGGACGGCGAGGTCCCGGACCGCCGTTTTGTTCACGGTCTTCTGCACGAAGTCTGCCATGGTTGGTATCTCCTCACGGCACAACACTCCTGGTCGTGCCTAGCAGGAAGATGCGATGCATCTTCCGTGGCCTGCATGCTCCCGGGAATATGACAGACGATCATAGGGTATACCCGGGAGGGGATTAGCCTGACTTTATCGGAAAGGCCGGATCGGGTTCCGATTCTCCGATATAACCCTTACGGTCAGCCTTTTTCTCTCCGGCATCCTATTGCTCTCCGGGAAGGTTACCAGGATGACCGAGGAGAAGACCACCCGGGAGCTCGTTTACGAGACGAACCGGGATGTGAAGTGGATCTGCCGGATGTTGCGGCAGATGGAGGCGCAGGACGAGGAGTTTGAGGCCCGGATCCGGGCGCTGGAGGGCTGGCGGGCGGAGAAAGCGGGAGAGGAGCGGCGGCTTTCGACGGTGAGCGCCGGGGCCGGCGGGGTCGTCGGCGGGGTGGTGGCGGTGATCGTGAAGGTGCTCGGCGGGGGGTGACACACTTCTTACTTACATATGCATGTGCTTCCACGGCACAATGTGGCGCGACCCAAGGAGTGGGGGTGATTCTAGAGAGGAACTAATGACACTGGTGCAGGGGGACCTGAGGAGGATCGGTGGAGAGCGTGACTATACTTCCTACATTCCCGCCCACTCATAACGAGGTCGGCGGGCTTATCCCCAGGTCATAGTATAGCTCTGCTTGCGCATCCAATATCTCGCCCACCCGAAGTGCTTTTCCCGGGTATTCAAAGCATTCAATGACATCCAGTTTGTCTAACAAGCCCGGCAATGTGTAGTTCTTGAGCAACCCTTTCACCTGCATCTGTTTTTTGATGTAGGAGAGGTAGATCAGTGCTACGAACTGGACGAACAACTTCCCATCAAGACTCTGCTCCGAAGAGACCAGAGCCCGCCGCATGCTCAACCGCTCCTTGAGGTTGCCGAAGGCCTTCTCGACAACGTCTTTGTTGCGGTACAGCTCAAGGGCCGTCACTGCATCCATGGTCTCATTGGTGATCAGGGCAAAGAATCCATAATAGCGCTTATCCTGGCGAACAACCTCTTCTTTGACCTTTACCTGTGCCCCCCGTTTGGGTGTTGTCGTGATGGAGAAGTACTTCTGGTAGAGGTTCTCATGCTCCGGAACACGCTCACCGGTTTCCAGCTCCCGTTTCAGTGCGAGTAACTGGCGGTCAAAGGCTTGCTCGTCTTCAGCCGCCCGGGCGATATTATAGTAGTAGTGGATATACAGACGGCGTGGTTCCCGGAGCTTGTCGCCCTTATACGGGCGTTTCTGTGTGTACTTCCAGGTGGTTCGAACGGTTTGGCAGTAGAGCTCGTAATCCTCGTTGTAATGCTCGAAACTGCGAACCGTATCGTAGATTGCGTCCAGCTCAGTGCGGATAAGCGAGAGGGACATCTTGACCGAGACCAGGAACTTCACATGGTCCCGGAACAGGTTGTTGATGGTGTCTTCACTGTAGCACCCGCGATCCATGACCAACTTTATCTTCGAGTGCCCGAGGAACTCCAGATCCGAGAGCAGGTGGCGAATGGTTTTGGAATCGACGATATTACCTGCAATTTTCCGATAGTAGAAGGGGAGGTTGGACTCTTGCCCGAAGACCAGAGCCAGCTTCAGCTGGGGCAGGCGATCGTGCTCTTTGTTATGACCATATTGTACCTGGCGGAGGGTCTCGGAGTAACTGGACAGGGTTGTCGTGTCATATGCCCAGAACTCCTGTCCCAGTCTCCTTTTTCCTTGCAGGGTGAAAAATCGGTGTTTATCCGCCTCAGTGATACTGGCGAACAATTCGCTGCTGCGCTGGGAGGTGATGGGGTTGCCGTACGGATGCTTGTGGAGCGAACCCCATTTCTCGAAGCGGTATAACGGCGTGCTATCTTCAAGGATGAGATAGTAGGCGATGGAGAGGATCTGCTTGTAGGTGTCGGGAAAGCACTGCTGTAAGTCATGAGTGATTCCCAGGTTCTCGCCGATGGCATCAAGCAGGTACGTAGCTCCATAAAAAGACCGGTGTACCTGCGCGGTTGCCGGGCGATCACGGGTCACGGGCACGGCACCTTCTCGGTTCTTACGGTTTCTTCCGTCGGTGGGAACGATCTCTCCTGTTACCCTATCTACCCTTCCAATCAAGGTGCGTCGAGCTCGGGATTGCTTCTTTTCTTTGTCCCAGTAGGAGACAGATCGATAGGCGTAGGTGATCCCAGACCGCTTGTCCGTTTGATAAACAACTGCCACCGTGGTACTCCACCTCGTTATGTGGTATACATAACGAGGAATAAACCTATCGCTTTGATTTTGAAGAACGATTCGGATTTAGAGGAGAAGAACATTGCGGATTGATCAGGCTCGTTATGGGTTCCCGGGAATCCAGGCAGCACAACCGTCTCCTTGCCCCGGGTTACAGCAACGTAAAAGAGCCTTCGTTCTTCCTCCTCGCGATCTTTCCTGCGCCCATCTACTGCAGGATCATAGATATCAGGGTTCTGCAGCTCGCAGGGGAAGCCATAAAGGCCCTCATCAACGCTCAGTACAATCACCACACGTGCCTGCAGCCCCTTGCTCTTGTGTACCGACATAAAAGGCACGGAATTGCGCTTCTGTGTCTCGGTAGATATCGGTACACCTTTTGAGCGTGCATAGCGAAGGATCTCATCACGAAGGTGGGGGCGATTGAGGATTCGCGATAAGATCATAATCTCACCGGGCAGATAGCCATCTCTCAACAAAGATTCAACGTAGTCGACGCAGTGGTGTGCCACCTGGCGATAATAGCGATACGCATTTTGCTCTCGCGCTGCTATAACCCAGACTGCTACAGTTTCCGATTGATCGAAGGCAACAGTCTCCTTTTGCAACTGAACATCACCATTATGGCATATGATCGCTGCACCTGTTTTGACGATAGATGCGCAACTGCGATAATTAACAGTTAGATCGGTCCTCTGAGGATGAGCGAAATAATCCGAGAATCGTACAAAGTAATCCACGTTTGACCCAGCGAACCCCATAATGCTCTGCCAGTCATCGCCGACACAAAATAGTTTGCAAGAGGGGTTTTTATCCATAAGAGCCCTGATCAATTCATATCGCTGAGCGCTGATGTCCTGGTACTCGTCCACCAGAATGTGATCGAATGTATCCCTATAGAGGCTGTCATTATCATGTAACGCTCTTACAGCGAGATTGATCATGTCGGAAAAATCGATGAGATCGTTTGAGCGAAGGTATTGCTCATAGTCTCTGTAGAGCTTCAGAGCGACCCTGGCAAATGCCAGTTGTCTCGAGCTCCACGGCTCGTCCTCCAGCCTCCGCTCAATCTCGTCCGGCGTGAGATTGTATGTTTTGGCGATGGTGATAAAATCCGCTATTTGTCCCCGAAGCGAGTCGATCGAATCCCGACACTCTTTCCAGACTTTGTCGTATACTTTGTGGTATGGTAGTGGGGTAATCTCAAAGGAAGTACCCGGGTTTCGGTCGTGAAGCGCCTGCAGTAGTTTTTTTGAGAGTACTTCCTCGACGGAGGTGTTGCGAAACTCCCAATGATAGGTTTCGACCAGCCCATATTCTTCTTGTGAGGCAAACCGCTCTTTCTTCAGTGTCATGCCTTTTTGGTAGGTTGCAGATGGATTCTCTCCTTCAAACCAATCGGGAACCCTACCGTTCTCATCCACAGCCCAATGTTCAATATATAACTTGTATTGGGGGAGATAGAAATCGGGTTTGGGAATTGATATCCCGCCGTTTTCGTTGACATACTGCATCCATTCAGCGGGTTTTTCATACTCAACGGAAATCTCCTCTCCATTAATGGCATGAGTGAGCAGAAAATTCAAGATATTTCTCTCAGCTCCGCTCTTTACAACGACACCATTGAGGGCAGTATATGTCAATCCGCGCATATACTCATAAAAATCTCTCTTCTCCTCAAAATCTGTCGCTTCGTGCAGAATTCCGGGATCTTTATGATGTTCCATATAGTTTATAACCAATCGCTGGAAGTCTTCCGATTCCAGCCCTTTGACATACAGGGTTGCAATGAACCGCGTATACCCATGCTCGGTGTTGTCCCCGGAAAACTGTAACTGTGGAACGGCACGGTTGGCATCCAGGCATGCCTTCTCGACAATCTCTTTCCCGAGTGAGTGAAATGTCTTAATCTTCACCTCCCTATCGAAGCGCTCATAGAGTCGGTCTCGCATCTCCTTGGCAGCTTTGTTCTGATAGGCAAGCGCGAGAATTCTGTCGGGATGAATTGTATCCGGTTTTCGGTCTATAAGATATGCAATGCGCGTGATCAGAACCTCTGTTTTCCCCGAACCTGCACCTGCGACAATGAGATTGTGTTTATCGTCGATAATGACCACCCGCCTCTGGTTTCCATCCAATGGATAAGGAGCTTTTTCGAAGAGGTAGTCATATTCTTGCAGTCGCCGTTTGATGAAATGAGTGTTAAACTCTCGTATATACTTTTGAATATCCATAACCCGCAAGCGTGTCGCTTCCGCTTTACGGACAAAAGTGTCTGGAAAAAGATCACTCCAGGTCAGGATGTGATCGCAGATCTGAAGTTGCGTAGATAGAATCCCTTCGTACTCGGAGAGCGTGACGTAAGTCAGGTAAGTATCTCTGGCTTTTATTTGAGCCAGCAGCGAACCCGCCTCCTGAATTATCCTGTCAACACGATACTCGGAGTCCTGTAATAATCTTTCAACAAACTGAGCATTGAGTACCCTGACCTGTCGTTCAATTTCTCCGATCCGGGAGAGGCACTCATTCACACGAAGGTTAAATGCATCCGGAAAGAGATCGCTCCTTTCCCTGATAGGTTCATACGCACATAGGTACCCAGAGAGATATTTTTCGTAATCCGACCGCTTGAAATAAGGTAAATTGGTATCACAGCCTTTCATCTGGGCAAGCAGTGACTCTGCTTCTCGTATGCTCTCGGTAACCCGGCACTCAAGGTCCTGCAGCGTCTCGTCACGAAGAACAGTTAGCGTCTTGATTCGATTTCGAGTTATGAGATACAAGAATATTCCGATAATGAAGGGTATCAGCAGTACGCTGATTTTAAGCCGAGCATGTTGCACCTCGATTTCACGTAAAATGCTATTAAACTCTTCGAGTTCCGTGTTTAAGTCCATTTGAACGTGTTCCTCGGATTATTCAGTCATACCAGATGTTGCCAATGGATCAGTTGTAGTTTTACATATGAAATGCCCTTGACGCCAGAACAAACCATAACTATGCTGAATAGACTATCTGGGCCTTTTAACTTTTCGAAATAAGACCCGCCTCAAAATGTAAGCGTTACTTGTTCTAAGGAACCTCCTAAGGGAGTTAACCTGCCTGCAAGAGCTCCCAATCAGGATCGACCAGAGAACTGTATCAATTCCACCGTGAAAAAAAGCCACTTCTGCGAAAGCAAGTCAAGAAGGTCGTTACGCGATATAACCAAAGATCATTATGCGTAAGACAGGTGCTTCGTATACACATCATGAACGGGAGGTGGTGGAATGATCTCAGTATTACTCGCCTTAACCACAAAAGGGAACCTTTTTAGGGTTCCATACGGAGTATACACATATCAACACGCCGGGAAGATTGTATGCTCGAGACATGCCGGGATATGTTAGAATGTGAGTCCACGCTACAGCAGCATCTCCCTTCCATAAGACTGTTGGGGCAACTTCCCCTCAATAACAGTGATCTCGAGCGAGTATTCACATATATTCAACGGAACCTTGGAGGGAAGGTCAGTGAGAATTTATCCGATGTGATTGAGAGCACTCCGACAATTCTTGCCTGTTACCTCGTGTGGAAGGGGATCCAGGATTACGACGAGGGGACATACTGGAGATCGCTGAGCAGCGAACTTGGACCCCTGGATACCAACCAGCAAATAAGACTCGGAAGATTCTTTCGGGAATTTATCGAGATATATGACCTTCTTTCCGTTGAAATACCGGGCTCGCAGAAATATATCACCCCCATTCTCCTGCACGGTATTATTCCCAGAACAATGGTAGCCCAATTCTTTGATCAGGTCGTATACCCGCTGGCCCGCAAAGAACTCGTGAATCCAAGGAGCGAATATGAGCTTGCATTCTGGCTTGAGGGTAAGAGAGAGGTGGCAAAGAGAGCCGAATATCTTGAAGCTCGAAGAAATGAAACCCAGAAGAAGCTCAAGCGGGTAGAGAATGCAAAAAAGGCGATAGTCGGGCTGAACCCTGCTCAGTTTGAGCAAGCGATTCAGCAGATTGAAGAGCAGATTCTCCAGGAAGAGGCAAACCTCGCAGGTCTACAGGCAGAACTCAATACGATACAGTACAACCCCACCGCTCTCACAGGTATTGAGGAAGACCTCAAGACCGTTCAGCGTCTAGAAGGGGAGTACCAGCAGTGCCTCCGCGAACTTGCAGACCAGAAACACGCCCTCGACGAGATGCACCGTGAATTCCAGCGATACAGATCGCTCGGGATCGATGATCCGCTCGCCATAAATGACTTTGACGCTTTCCGGCATGCGGCCTACACCGCAATCATCGGCACTGTTGCGACAGCGCTCGAGAACCAGGAAGAGCCCCACTTCTCCGGGGCGCAGGTTCTTCTCACAGCTCTTTGTGAGTCAGTATCTGAAGGAGGCGTCTCACTCCCCGACGATCTCGTAAAGCAACTCGAAACCCTCCGCTCCACATATGAGACCATGGAGGACGATTCAGGATCGCTAGAGAGCATAGATGGCCTGTTTTGCAGTGAAGAGGACAGTCAAGCCCCCTCGGAGCCTGAGGCGGTAAGCGATAGCGAGTTGGAGACGGGTGACTGCAGCAACGAGCCCCTGCCGCCATATGGTGGTGAGACAGTGCCGGCCTCCGACAACACCGTGGACCCCGACATCACCTCTGCGCATGCCTGGGCATCCGCCATCACGAAATCGAGTCCCGGATTAACCCTCGACCAGGACTCGCCTGATGAAGATCCCACCCTCCTGAGCAGGTATCTCGAGTTGTACGGCATGTACCCGCCCGATGATCTCCCCGACGACTCAGATTCCAATGCAGGAACTCTGAACCAGGAGGTCAAGGATCTTACAATCCCGGAAGCGGCCACCGGATATCCCGTAGATGATCAGATCCCCGAACAGAAGGATCCCTCGCACCATCCTATGCTGGAATCCAAGGAGAGTACCGGTCCGGAGGATTTGCTCCCTCCTGCAGAGGAGACCCGGCCCGCCTGCGACCACGATGCCCGGCAGGGATTTACGGATGATACTGACACCCCGGCCGCCACCTCCGACGGGAACGCGAGTTCTCACCCATGTAAGCAGGAAGTCCCTCGTGATCCGCCTGAAGAACTGGAGGTTCAGACCTCCCTTGAACCCGAAGTGCCACTACCTCCCCTGGAACCAGAACAACCAACCCGGTATGCAGAGGATACACTCCAGCCGATGAGCCAGATGCCCGAGAGTACACCCCGCACCAGAACGACGAAGTCCCGACACCCCCTACAGACAGGATCGCAAACCACCGGGGTCATCTCAACGCTCATCGATGCGGTCATCGATACCATATCGCAGTTCTTGAGAAATTTTAGAAGATAGAGGACATCAGGCATCGAGCCCGAGTCCCTCGAAGAAATCGATTACGATCCTGCGATCGAGTTTCTCATGACAGAACTGATTCTGGTAGTTTCGCAGGCATCCATAACAGCTTGCGTGCCCCTGTTCTGCACCACAGGTGCACGCTTTCATTTTCCGGTATGCTGCCTTCAGGACGGATCGAAGCGCCTCTTCCTGCTCGATTGCCCGTTTCACGTGCCCTGCTCCCCCGGGGACACTATCGAAGAGGATGAGCGCCGGCTCGTTCAGCTTGTCTCTGCCGGGATAGAGAACACCGTCAAGATCGTCACGGTTGACTCCAAGTGAAGTGCTTAACCCGTCAAGGAGCGCATAGAGGAGGGAAAGCCAGAAGTTCTGATGCGTATTGGAGTAACCCACGAACTCAAGCTTGAGTATGTCCGTCAGGTACTCGTGACCGAGATCGTATGACCGGAACGAGCCATTGCAGTTCTTCCCGAAGGCAGTCTGATGACTGTTCGGGATCCTCTCAAACCCGGGAATCGCGTAGCCACACCGCTCACATACACGGAAATGTTGTCCATTCCCGTTATTGACAATAGCCAGTCTGCCGTGCGAAGCGGATTCCGCTTTCAGCGTCACTCCGCCTGACAGAGACACCTCAAGATCCTTTTCCGCAAAACAGTCGCCCGAGAAATATGCACGTGTGGAATATGTCTTCCGGGGGCGTTTGTCGGAGACACGCTTTGGCTCGGATTTACCGGTCATGAACCCGAACTCGGGAATGATAAAGGTGCCGCGATGTCTACTGTTGCGTAGATCACCCTTACACGCCTCACAGGTTACAAACTCCTTTCCCAGTTCAGAAAGTTCGCGATGATACCGGTGGCAGGTGTCACAAATCACGTAATCGTAGGTTATCCAGCTGCGCTGTGGATTACGTTTGATGTATTGACTCTCCCAGATACTCCCTGCTGCTACGACCTGGCTGCCGGGGGCATACTCGGAGAGAGCGATCTTGAGGTCACGCTGGAGGTCGAGGCTCCGGGCTGCTTCTGAGGTATGCAGCACCTGTAATTCAACCACATCCACCGGGAAACCGTACTTCGGGATGATGTTGTGGGTCGAGAGAAAATCGATAATCGGCCTCGTCCTGATGGTCCTGATGAGGTATCCAATGGCATCGACCCTTTGACCCTTAGCATAAAGTTCGTTAGAGACCTCTTTTAACCCTCTCACGTCCTCCCGGACAATAGATGCAGCCTTCGTCATGAGACCCTTCTCCGGATGATCGTCATCTTCGTAATAGAGGTCCTCAATGAACCCCCATCCCCCAAGGTCGATCGTTGTATGCAATCCGGCAGGCGTGATACGCTGAAGAGCGTCTCCAAGATCCGCCGGATGCTCACGAAGGTATGTGTGAAGAGTAGCCGGTACGTCCAGACTCTCGTTAAAGAAGAAACCTCCCACATCCCTGAACGTATCCGGGTACTTCCGCCAGAATGCGGCGATCGCGGTGGCAAAGAGATGCCGCTTGACGATCTTCTCGTTCTGGATCTCAAAGAACGGGGGCCGGATGACACCCTTGACAAAAGGCATGGGGTCCTTGAAGTAGGAGAGGTCGTGGGATCGGCGCTGGCAGAATGTCGTCACAAAGGCAGTGGAATCCGTCCGCCTTCCGGCCCGACCAGCCCGCTGGATGTAATTGGCAGCTGTCGGAGGCATGTTCCGCATGAATACCACCTCGAGTTCGCCGACATCCACCCCGAGCTCAAACGTCGTCGAACAGCTGAGTATGTTCACCTTCCCGTCCAGGAAATCCTGCTGCAACTCGGTTGCAGCCTCGGTACTCAACTGGGCAGTATGCTCCTTTGCCCGCATCGGAACCGGCTTGGTCTCGGTATAGAGGACACGATAGTGGTTCTCGCTTCTCAACTTGCCTGGATCGACCGGGTGGAGCGTCCCCTCGCACCGATAAGTCGGACAGACCCCACGGATGTTATAAAGTGTAAGTCTTTTGCAGCGGTCACAGAGATGCCACTGCGTATCAGGCTCAATTAGTGGCGAGGTGATCTCCCACCGTTTCGGCTCCATCAGGGTCCCGACACCCTCTTTTCCGAGGTGATCCTGAACAAAATACCCGCTGAAGATAGAATCTCCACCCGGAGCTAAAAACTGCCAGATTCCTTTCAACGCTATGCGGCAATCCTCGTCGGAGATGCTGCTTGCACCCCTCTTTGCTATCCGTGTGAGATAATCCAGCCGGGTATTGGAGTAACCCGATTTAGGGAGCCAGCTGAGAATATGATCCCGCTGAGAGGAACCAGACTCCCGGAAATAGAATTGGAAGTTCCGTGGCTGGAAGAAATCTTCGGTCGGGCTGATCCCATCAGGGAAGCGGAGGGCGCCGCTCTTCCTGAAAGAGTCGAGCAACACCTGGAAGAGCACCCATGTTTCTTCTTCAGACAGGTTCCAGGGTTCGTACAGGAGCGGCGCCGGGGGAACCCATCCATCGGGTTTTACGAGACGGAACCCACAGAGTCCCAGCTCCTCAAGGCTCCCCTGTATACTGCCGGAAGTGAACTCATACATCAGCCACCGCAGGATCTCGCGACTCCTCTCTTCAGGCGTGTATTCGGGAAGAAGGCCGATATCCCTGACCTTCTCCAGGAGCGGTGACGCACAATCGATAACGCGCCATTGGTTCTTGAGGATTCTGTCTGCGTTCTCCCTGATGACCTGGACGATGAGAGAGCGCCTGGCGATTTTATCGTATGTCTGGCTCAGGTATGGGGCAAAGTAGGCAGCGTCCTGGCGGCTGTCAGAGAAGACCAGCAGGTTACGCTTACTTCCGCTCCCGGCAACCGATGGTGCCTTCACCGGCGTCCACGGATTAGCGGGTTGGTTCTCGAGTTCGGTCCGATCCCTCTCCATTCTGTCGGGAAGTTCCTGGTAGATTGCTGTTGCAAGGACAGATGGTATCGCGTCCCTCCCCATGACAAACCGCGACGCAACCGGCATCCCGGGGCTGAGATGGGTGCAGACAGGGCATTTGTGCAACGTAGTCCCAGAGTATGAGATACGAATCAGGAGGATCTGGTACTCATCTCCACACGAGCACGTGGGCTTCACACGGGTGGCTCTGTCGAGGGACCCACACCGCCCACAGAGGATATACTGCTCACCTTTGATACTGGCACGTGTACCGATCTCGACCTCATCATCCTCGTTATCGCTCTCCGGGAGGACTGATGATACGAGCAGGAAGTGCTTATCCGGCATTTCGTCTTCGTAGTATGGGAGCACATTCTGTCTGAAGAACGTCTGACCTCCAATCGTCTCGGTTTTTCCGAGCAGATACGGGACGCCGCAGTATCGGCAGGTCCCGAGTTCAAAGATGGGATATTCATGCCCCCCCACCTCAACGCTCTTCGCCGGTTCGAGGTAGAGTTTCCTATCGGGGAAAAACTGGAGATACGCTCCCTCTACCGCCCGGGCAAAGAGATGGTATCGGGCAGAGAGCAAGGAAGCTTCTGAGGGGCGGAGACGTGCCATCCCGGCAATCTCGACCAGCGAAACGATTGCCTCGGTATCCAGCAGAGTTCCATCACATAATTGCTGGCAGATTTTATCAAATTCATCAGGACCGTCCGCGAGGTGACGCCTCAACCACAGAAGGCGTTCATCTCCTTCCAGCACATGGAAGAGAAACGCATGCGCGTTGTCGCCAGCCCGCCTGCGTGCCTCATCGAGAACTTCCTGCGGCACAGCATGACGCATCCCTGCCTCATAGAGCGCCTGAACTTCCTGCCTGCCGGCAACAAAGATGTCCCGCCACGCCTGGTATACGACCGGATCCGGCGATCCCCATCCATGGATATCTGGAATAGCCTCCCGCTCAGCGCTGATGACATCCTCCATCCCGAAGTCCTCGCTGCATAACTGGGCAGCGTAGCGTGCAACTGCCGGATAGTCCTCTTCTCCACCGCCAAGAGTGGCGCTTGTAGCGATGCACTGCAGTTGGCCGGGCTCGCTCCGGACGACCCGATCTTTCAGCCGCCGGAGAAGCATTGCCATCTCTATGCCCTTGGCTCCAGTGTAAGTGTGCGCTTCGTCAAGAACGATGAATCTCCAGTTTCTTGAGAACTCGCCATCGAAGAACACGTTGTCCCGGGGACGCAGGAGAAGATACTCAAGCATCGCATAGTTGGTCAAAAGGATATGCGGCGGGGTTTCGCGCATCTTCTCCCGGGAGATACGTTCGTTGGGGAGTGGATCACTTCCATGAATCTTTTTGTAGTTTTCCTCTGCATCCAACTGCTTTTCGCGAGTTTCTCCGGTATACCGGCCAAAGATGATCTCCGGGCATGATTTGAGAAGTTGCCTCAGGCGTTTGAGCTGGTCGTTGACGAGCGCATTCATCGGATAGAGAAGCAGAGCCCGAACCCCGGGATTGAGCAGACCTGACTCCTGCTGCCGGAAGAGCGTATTGAGGATGGTTACGATGAAGATCTCCGTCTTACCGCTCCCTGTACCGGTTGCGACGACGAGATTACGTCCCTCTCCTACGGTCCTGCGAATAGCCCTTTCCTGGTGAAGGTAGAGCGGGCGGTCAAGAGGGAGCAGATTCTGGTTGAGAGACTCAAAACGTGGTGAGAGAATACCTTCATCGATGAGGTGGCGAAGAGTACACCCTTTTCTGAAAGGTGGAGTCGCCTCGAGAATTGGTCCTTTCACAAACTCATGCTCTTCGACGGTAGCCTTGAACAGGGCGGCGAGGTCGGGATCGTTTATCTGGAACGTCGTCTTGAGGTACCGCATATAGCGCTGAGAAATCGACTGCGTTACTTTAAGGGGATTCAGTGACATAGGGCAGTCCTGCTATCGATAATATCTCCTTTGGCGCACCCTTTTATCAGGCTTGCCCTTTTCTTTCGTCTCATCTCCTTCTAGCGCCCTGCATAAGCAAATGATCTACCCATTATGTCAAAAGATGAGGGATGCACTTCTGAAAATTCAAGCATTCAAGCGTTCGAGGGCGTCCATAATCGCCTTCCACACATACGTCATACTTGGACTCCGCCTCCTTGCCTGATCGTACTGTACCAGTGCCTCTTCAAGTGGGCCAATCGCGCTCGCATCGCCGATAGCGCCGAGAGCTTCGGCTGCTCCCCATACAATCAGGTCATCCTTATCCTGTAGCGCCCGAGTTATGAGGTCAACAGCATTGGGATCATCCATTTTCGATAAGGCGCTTACTATGCTCCTCTGGATCTCAATCGGATTTGCACGCTCTGATTGAATGCTATTAGATTCATGTAACATGGCCAACAGCGGATTTACTGCGAATGCCCCCATTTTAGAGAGATGCTTCGCCGCTGTAGTTCGTTTATCGCTGGTCTGTTTTAGGTCCGACATGAGCATTTTCAGAAGCCGTTTACATGCAAATTCGGCAGTCTCCCGGATATCATCGTCCGGATCATCACGTAACCGTATGAGAGCCGGAATAGCCATTGGCTTATTAGTTCGGCGAAGTGAATCTGCAGACACCCTTCTGATATCAACAGAATCATCCTGAGCGGCTTCCATGAGAGCAAGAATAACTTCCTCGTCACCAAACGCACTTAACTGCTTTATGGCAGAGATCCGCCTTCCGCGTGACGATGTTTTCATCTCCTGGATGAGCTCAGCGATATGCTTCTTCTTCTCTTCAACATCCAGTCTGCCCTGAATACTAAGAACACTCGTAGCGATCTTACGAACCTCCTCATTCTCGTCTGCCTTTCTCGATAAGATAAGCAGTGCCCTGGTAATTCCCTCATTTAAATGAAACTTCGCAAGCGCGGAGATTGCTGTAATCCGGAGATCCATGTCCCGGTTCTCATCGAAAGCGATTGATACAAGAGGTTCAAACGCAGCATGAGAGCGAGTATAGCCTAACGAGGCTGCAGCTTTACGCTGGACCGCCACGGATTTATCATCTAACAGCTCGATTAATGGCTTAACGGCATGTTTGTTATCGATGTTTCCCAGCGATGTTGCCGATTCACCCCGGACGTCGGGATCAGGATCGCCAAGCGAGGTCAACAGTGCATTCAGGCACTCTTCCGTGTTCCCGTGACCCAGAGCTTTCAAGATTGCAATGCGCAGATCTTTTGTAGAATTGGGGTTATTTAGCACTGCAATGAGCGTATGTTCCCTTTCCTGATTGAAATTCCTTCCCAGTAACTCAACAGAGGCAGTTCTGGCTTCCTGGGGTATCCGGGCATCCGTTATCACAGCAGAAAGTGCCGCCTGAAGTCGCTCATATTGTATGGGATAATTCTCCGGCAGGTGATAACTTATGCGGCGTATCGAATAGCCCTCCTTAAAATCATTTAGCGCCATGATACGCCTCTTCGGATCACCAGACTCAATCTCACAGATTAACCGCTCAATTCCAGCATCGAACGCCGGGCGTTCAGGATCTCCAGATGTATTCTCTTCTGATTCGAGAGATTGTCCATCCGGCATACGATCCTTGCTCTGCTCGATACGGAGCGGGAAGACGTTAGGCGCCCCATCTCCCGGGAAAGATATCGGCGGGGAGTCCCAATCATTGGAAATCCTGTAGAACTGCAGATAATAGCTGCCGGGAGACAGCGGCAGTTCATGATCCCCCTGAATTGTAAATTCCCGCGCAGCAGCCGGGATCTCTTCAGCATACACCCGGGATGCACCCCTGGACTCCTTCTTCCTCCAGAGAAGTAAGAACCGCTTCCGGGCAGCTCCATACTCCTCCCACTCGATCTCGATGATGCGGTTCCCCGACGGATCGATTGAAACACGAGGGGAATTTGGAAGGTGGATATACCAGCGCTGAAGGGCAAAGAGAGGAAACTGTATGCCTCCACCACGCTGATCCTCTATCGTAAACTCAAAATGCATATGTTTTGCATCGGTCACTCTGAGCGTATCGTTGAATTGAGCAAGGGGAAAATGACCCTGCCCTTTGACGAGCCGGCGGATGATAGTCTGGTTTTGAGGCAGCATCGATACCGTTCCCGTACCACCGAAGGATTCAGGTAAGAATATGCGAAGACCAGGATCAACGCCCAGTGAGCGATAGTCGATGTCAGTGATTGTCGGGACGGAACGCTCGAGCGGGTAAATGGTCTTTGCCGCCTCATCCTCAAACCGCCAGACTGCATGAGGTACTGAAACTGACAACATTCCCTCAAAAATACTACCATCGCTCGTGGGATACCAAAGTTTCCCCCGGATCTTGGGCATCAGCTCTGATGTTACCAGAAACCCTGTCTCTGTTATATCCATCTCCACAGACCCGTCCGGCTCAAAACGGACCGATTGGGGACAGGTGATCTCGAGTTGAACCGGCGATACACCTTCAGCAGGCAAGTAGAGGGGCTTTGAGAACCGGTACGAGATGCCGCGAAGAAACACACACTCTACCCGGATATCAGTTCGACAACTCTCGTTACGTACACGAATGGTGAAAGCCCCTATCCGTTCTTTCCCTAGCAGATTTGGGTGACCGAGATCCACGTTGCAAACATGTCCATCCGGGTCAATCTCCGCTCCCTCCTCCAGATCTACAACGGGGTGAAATGTCGGCTTTAAGGTAGGATCCCGATCAAGCGGGTGAATGGAGAGGATTGTATTGGAGAGAACTTCTTCGTCCTCAAACAAAATTTGGAGATGGGGTGGAGGACCAAGGACAACGCTCCGCCCATCCAATCGAAGATACCTATCAAAGCATCCGGGATCGAAGTAGAGATCAAGTTTTGCGAATTCCCGATCACCTTCACCGGAGATTGCTTGAAGATCGCTTATCGAGAGGTCATGAACCGGATCGACAACGTAATACTGGAAGCCATACCAGTCACCAAAAAGGCGACCGGTAAAGAGCACGGCTGTTTCAGGGGTTATGATTGGCTTGTTCCGGGTAAGAAGGATGAACCTCTTTGATGGAAGCCGTTGTTGCTCGATACACCTGCCCGTCTCATAGTCAAAGAGACATAAGGGATCTGGATTGCCAAACCCATCGATCACCCACGCTGGGGACACCCCCGGAGCAGATAGTTCAACGTGATAATACTGCGAAGGACGTTCCACGCGTACCGTGATCTCTTCTGTAGTCAGTCCTTCGTCCGCATAGTACAGCGGGAGTTCTTCCTCATGGAGAATCTGTGAACCATCATGAATGGTAAGTGACACGTGGTCGAGCCCTTCGTTACGTTCGATAACCTGCGATGGAACGGTCAGTTGAATCTCGCCATGGTGCTCATCAAAGGCGAGAAATGGTCTGCGCGTGGAGAGTTTCCCGGAGCCACCTTCTCTGCTACTTTTCTGCACCTCCTGCTTCTTCATCCACCAGGTATCGAACTCGTCAATAAACCAGGCTGGCAAGGCAGGCTTCACCATTGTCGTCTCTGTGGGATCAGGGATGAGACGGAGACACTGGCTCAGAATATCCAGTGTAACGTCACCGCAATATGTGAGGAACCGTGCGATCGGCTTATCAATGTACCCGAACGGTCTTGGCTGGACGTCGGAACCGTCGAGAAGTGCAAGTTCATGACGTAGCCGGTCGATAAGGTCCTGCTGCCGCTTCCTCGTGGTGAGAGCCCTCGTCACCTTTTGAATCTTCTGCTGGAGCCGGTCTCTTTCCCGCTTAAGTTCGGAGATCTTCTGCTTACTCACGAGTAAATGAGCCATTGTGTCAGAGTAGGCATCCTGTGCGACCTGTTGTTCCGCGTAGTATCGGGAGAGTGCTTCGAAAGTTCCCTGCGAAACGCTGTCCTGAGGTGATACGCCATAAAGAGCCTCGATTCGCCGTATGGATTCATCGATCTTTTGTAACTTCAATTCTGTTTTGAGAAGAGTCCCCATGTCGTCCTGGATGCTCTGTTGCTGTGAGGAGAACTGTGCGTATTCAGCCCGTATTGCCTCTTCAAGAGTAAGTATCATCGAGGCCGGGCTCCCCCGGGAAGCGAGGCTCGTCTCATACCCTGTAGAGATTGGCGCAGGGAGCGGGAGGGATGTGGCTGGTTTTGGGGGGGATTGGAGTTCGATTTCATCGGTTCCGGCATGAGAACCAGGTGCAAACAGACTATAAAGTTCCTCGCGGGTGAGGGTATCCGATAGGCTGAGCGTGTACCCGATCCAGCGCCGGACCACCGAATCGAGGAGTTGCCGTGCGCAGGAGGGAGCTTCAAAAATTCGGGCATACTCTTGGGAAACGGTATAATAACCGTCCGGATCTGCCGGGGAAGTCACAGGTGTACTGTCGTTTTGAGGGAGCCGTGCCAGATACTTGACTACCGTGTATCCTTCAGGCCGGAGTGAGTTGCCAAGATACTTCATCGGTTGTGCGATGAATGTTTTCCGGATCGTCTCAAAAAGGCTAGAGTACCCTGCAGCGATCTCACCAGGGATCTTATTGTTTTCCAGATCCGATAGGAATCCTTCGTAACCACCATTAGAGTGATAGTACTGAATAATGGGGTTCATACTCGTGCGAATGGTAAGCTGCCTTCCGTTACGCGAAATCACCGATTCCCCATACATCTGGGGGATGAATAATGGATGAGCAAATAGGGGATAGTAATATGTAAGCAACTTGCGCTGCAGAAGTGAGAAAGGATAGGCATATATCCCGTTCAGGACGATTTTACTTCCGTTGAATTCCTGAGCGATCTCGATGATTGCCCGCAGAAGAGCAAGTTTGTAGGTGGACTGAATGATATCTTTTTGAATGATAGCCTGTATTTCCCGAAGGCGTTTTGAGTCCATTCTTCCCGAAACGTCCATTCGATTTATGTGCTTATAAATAGGCTTGATTTGTAATTTCAGATATCATGCTGGATGCCTGTAGCCGCTCCAGAACAATCAACACCCAGAAACGCGACCGCATCCCCGACCCCTCACTGCTCGAATCCCGGCGGGACTGCATCATCGGCTACTGGGACCTCCTCCACGACCACGCCCCCCGCCCGTTCGAGCGGGAGATCGCGGTCTCGCTCCTCGGCCTTGAGACCCCGGGGAGCGGCTGGCAGGACCGGGCCTTCGAGCACCTCGCCGAAAAATGCGCCTACCTCATCCACGTCCGGGGGTACGAAGCATGGGCCCTCTGACCTGCCCGTTCTGCAACCCTCCCGTCGAGGAGGTCGTCCTCCAAAACGGCCTCTGCTACGCCCGCTACGACAAATTCCCGGCGAGCCCCGGCCACCTCCTCATCATCCCCTTCCGGCACGTCGCCGGCCTCTTCGACGCGACGGACGAGGAGCAGGCCGCCCTCCTCGCCCTCGTCCGGGGGGCGAAACACCTCCTCGACGGCCGGTTCCACCCGGACGGCTACAACGTCGGCGTGAATGTCGGCGCGGCCGCCGGCCAGACGGTGATGCACCTGCATGTCCACGTCATCCCCCGCTACGCCGGGGATGTGGAGGACCCCCGGGGCGGGGTGCGGGGGGCGATCCCGGAGAAGAGGAGGTATTGAGAGAAAGGATCGGGAAACCAGAATGAGTGCAGCGCGTTAAGCTCCCAATCCGCAGCGCCAGGTTATGCTATCTCAGGTCGATGTTTGAAATGACATCCCCAATATTCCGCAACCGAACCCTAATCTTCCACAATCCATGGTATAAAAACATCCAAAATTGAGGTTTGTTTTACAAACTACTGCAGGAGATTGGGATCATTTTCCCTAATTATCCCCAATCATACCTTCTCAGAAGGGGATGGGGCGAGCACCCACTTCGCGCCCCTCGTCTTCCCGACGGTCACAATCGTCCCCTCCTTTCGCATCTCCTTCAGGAGGGACTTGATGAACTCGCGCTTTTGCTTCTCGTTCAAAGCATCGGAAACTTTGTCCAGCAACAGACCTTCGATCTCCGGCCACCGTGCCTCATGATATGTTTGCAGGTACGCCACCACCATATCCTTGAAGTAAGCCCTGTCAAATGATCGCTTTCGGATATAGTCAGCCCGCGTATCAGTCTCAGCGGCGACACTCGCTGACACATATAGATTCGGAGATCGCCCCTCGATGAGTTTCTTCTCGCGCAGAGCGTCTCGCTCCTCTCTAGTTACCGGCCGGCCCTTCTGTACCTTATCGAGGGTGATCACGTCCATCAATGTAAGATCCTTGCGCTCGATCAGCATCCGAGTATACCTCTCATCGATCACCCGGCCGGGAATCGTGACCCGCACTACGCCTTCTTCGTCGAGATCATAGTCAGGCATCGGAAAGTTGCGGTCCCGCTGTATTCTAAACATCCGCTTGATCCCGCTGCCGATGGTGTCGATCATGTTTAACTCCACCATCGCATTGGCAAGGAAGGGATTTCGATACCGATCCGGAGGTGTATCGCGCTCGATCACACTCCGGACTGTTCCCGGAATAAAATTGCCGCGATTGGTAAACATCAGGGAGCCAGGTCTCTCCGTCACCGTGATGCGGGCCGACTGCAAGTAGTCTTGGTGGGCGATACAGTTGTGCAACGCCTCACGGATCACCCATGGATCATATTGCGTCACCTCAAGAGGAAACAGCGTCTCCCCTGAAATATAGCGGACGGTGAGGTTTCTAATCCTGCTAAAAACTCTGTCAACAGCGAGAATCAGCGGCAACCCAAAATGGGCGTAGTCGATCTCCACCTCGTCCTCATTCCTGAGAACCCAGGTGATATGTGCAATTGCAGGTACAAGAAGATGGGTGGCCTCACTCTTCCCCAGGAGAATGATTGCGGCATTCGTGATCCGGCCCTGACTGCAGACTTTTGCCCTGGCAAGGAATGAAGCGTTGTCCCACTCGTCAACCTCGCCTGCAAGGTGCTGGTGCTTCTTCTTATATTCTTCCCGCGCAAAGGCGATCGCCTCAGGATCGAGGTCCGCATGCGTTGCCCCCTCACAGACCTTCGCCGACCAGTCGTCCAGAGGGGCCTGCCGGCGTATCTCTTCGATCTCGTGGAGGGCAAGAGGTCCGAGAGACTCGTGGATACGACCATAAACAACACCATTCCATGTAGTCGGGATACCACGCGTCGCTGCAGGAATCTCAAACAGCACCACCCGCTTCCCATCTGTCTTGCGTTCATAGATGCCGGCAAACGTCATCTGGTGATTCGTATGCTGTGCGATCTGCTCTTTGAGACGGTCGAGGCCAGGAGGCGTCAGGCGATAATTTGAGCCGACAATCTTTCGGGGCGATCTGTCGGTGATGCCGAAGATCAGCCAGCCTGCCGGTTTCCCATACAGGTTGGCTTCATTGCTCAGTGCCGAGAAATATCTGCCCAGGTCGTCGAAATCAAAGTTGATCTTTGCCTCTTTGAACTCGATCCACTCGGTTTCGGCCGGAAGATCAATCATCTCTCGCAATATGACGTTCAAATCCTCAGACATTGCCCTCTCCTCCCGGTCACCCTGTTTGCATAAATGATTGAGCCGGTTTCTCATTAAGCCTCTTCCTTGCCTCCTGCACGCTCGCAGGCACTGTCGGACTTTTGCCCAGGCACGAAGGGTAAGCCCCCTCACGTGCGGAGGAGACGAACCGGCCGTGGGAGTCGGACTTACGATGCCCCGTGTAGGCATGGCCTTGAATTGGAGAGAGAATAAGCCAGAGATCAGACATAGCGTTGGCACGGACTATTGCCCGGACCAGAACTCCCCCTTCCGCCACATCCCCGGCCTCTTCGACGCCACAGACGGGGAGCAGGCCGCCCTCCTCGCCCTCGTCCGGGAGGCGAAAACCCTCCTCGATGGCCGGTTCCACCCGGACGGCTACAACGTCGGCGTGAACGTCGGCGCGGCCGCCGGGCAGACGGTGATGCACCTGCACGTCCACGTCATCCCCCGCTACGCCGGGGACGTGGAAGACCCCCGGGGCGGGGTGCGGGGGGCGATCCCGGAGAAGAGGCGGTATTGAAAGGGCTGATCGGGATATCAGGAACACAAGAGATATCGCAATCCCCGGCCGTGATGTATACAGGGTAGTAGCACAGTACGCCCGGGGTTCCGGATCAGCGGATATGGGCGGAGAAAAAGTATGAAAGTGAGAGACTGCATAAAGATGATCGAAGCGGATGGATGGTACCTGGTGGCGACCCGGGGCAGTCACCGGCAGTATAAGCATCCGTCAAAACCCGGCCGGATCACCATCGCCGGGCATCCGGCAGACGAACTTGCTCCGGGAACGCTGAACAGCGTTCTCAAACAGGCAGGACTTAAAATGAGGGATGAATGATGTATCGATTTCTTGTCATCGTCGAGCAGATCGACGGCAATTACTCGGCATACTCCCCGGACCTTCCGGGGTGCGTGGCCACCGGAACGACCCGTGAGGAAGCCGAAGAGCGGATGCACGAGGCGATCGAGCTCCACATCGAGGGGCTCCAGGAGGACGGGTTCCCGGTCCCCCGCTCGCGGTCTTCAGCCATCTACATAGCGGTCAATCGAGGGTAACCTCCCACCGCGCCGCGACGGACGCGGAGCAGGCCGCCCTCCTCGCCCTCGTCCGGGAGGCGAAACACCTCCTCGGCGGCCGGTCCCGTCCCGACGGTCACAATCGTCCCCTCCTTACACGAGCGGCCCATGAGCAACCTTTTTCCCGATCACCTCCAACAGATCATCATTTACCAGTCCGGCGCCGGAGAACGGGCGGGAGCTGCGAGAGCGTAGGGAAGAGTTCACGGTCGAGGAAGTCATCGGCTACCAGATGGAGATCGTCCGGGCAAGCGGCGTCGAGGAAGACCGGGGCCTCGAGGGCCGGTTCCTCAATCCCGGAAACCTCGACTTCGTCATCACCTTGAGTAACGGCATGCCCGACCCGTTTGAGAGAGCCGCGTTCGTCCTCCACGGCCTTGTGACGGGGCATCCGTTTGTCCAGGGGAATAAGCGGATTGCGTTTCTGCTCGCGGCCCTCATCCTGCTCCGGACCCCGGAACGGTACGTCATTGTAAGCCCGGACGAGGAGAACAACAGAGTTGTACGGGACATTGCCGAAGGCAAAACAACACGGGAGGATGTCCGTGCCTGGCTGCACCCGGTCGCAAAAATCAGGCGGTGATTATTCCGCCAGGAGGTCGAGGGTCTTTTTGTGCCGCTTGATGAGCATCCTGAAGTCTTCCTGCCTTGAGCGGCAGGACGGTCCCTCACGGGCCTGCGGTACAATACCGGACGGGCCGGCGGGGCCGCGAACGGTCGAATCCTGCGGAGGGTGGGGACTGTACGAAGACCCGGGATCCGCAACATCTTCCCTGCCGGTTGATCTCCGGTCTCTCGAGTTCATCTTCCACTCCTCCTGTATCGATGGCTTTCCAGCGGTGTAAACATCGTCCTCCACGCTCATTCATGCTCGGTCCGGCATGCACAGGGCACGCACACCCACGTAACGGGGCCACAGCGGGGCGTCGCGGCCCCCCCTCACCACCATATTTATCGGCTCTCCCATCCCTTATTCATCAGGTGAAACCGCCATGGCTGATGTTACCATCACGGTCCCCCGGGAGATCGTCCAGGCGCTTCGGCTTCCTCCCGATACCGTTGCCGCCGAACTGCAGCGGGAGCTTGCGGTGGCGCTCTACCAGCGGGGCATCCTCTCTTCCGGGAAGGCGGCGGCGCTTGCGAGGATGAACCGGTGGGAGTGGGAGGAACTGCTTGGAGCACGGAAGATCCCCCGGCATTATGCCGACGAGGACCTCGACCGGGACATCGCCTATGCCGCTCGCGGTCACTAACTCTTCGCCGCTCATCCATCTCTCGCTGATCGGCCGCATCGACCTGCTCCGTCGCTTTTCATCGGTATGTATTCCTCCTGCAGTCTGGCGGGAGGTCGTGGAGCAGGGCGGCAGCCGGCCGGGGGCAACCGGGATCCGGGAGGCCCGCGAGTCCGGATGGCTGCGCGTGGTCGAGCCCTCCGATAGAGCCCTGGTGCGCCTGCTCGAACAGGAACTCCACGCCGGCGAAGCGGAGAGCATTGCCCTTGCCATCGAGATCCAGCCTGACGTGCTCCTCCTTGATGAGGCCGAGGGACGCCGTGTAGCAGGAATCTACGACCTTCCGGTAACCGGCATCATCGGCCTCTTAATCCAGGCGAAGCGTGAAGGGCAGGTTTCCTCACTTGCAGAGGAGATGAACCGGTTGCGGGAGCGGGGGAATTTCTGGATCCACGATGCTCTCTACAGGCGCGTCCTTGACGTGGAGAAAGAAGATTGAAGGATACCCGCACCAGGTCCGGAACAGGATTACGCCGGACAACCTGACTGATGAACGAGGGAACGCTCAGTTCACCCCTGCTCCCCCGGGACAATCTTCATCATCTCCTCGCCCCCGGGTACGATCGGGAGTGGAGCAGAACCCGTATGGCAGACCTGGTGCACCGGGGGGAAAAGAGCATCTTCGTCACCCGGCTCGAAGAAGTGCTCCCGCTGCTCCGTGAGTGGTTCGGCGTGGCAAAGATCGGCATCTTCGGATCGACCGCCCGGGGCGAAGACCGGCCGGGGAGCGGCGTCGATGTGCTGGTCGAGTTTGCACCGGGGCAGACGACGTTCCGGAACTTCATGGAGCTCGCGTTCTACCTCGAGGATCTCTTTTGCCGCCGGGTGGACCTCGTCACCGAACAGGGACTCAGCCAGTACCTCCGGCCGTATGTCGAAGAGGAGGTCATCTGGTGTGAAGCGTGACGACCTCTTCCTCCGGCACATCATCGATGAGACCGTATTCCTTCGCGAAATGTGCAGAGGATTGACGTAGATCCGGTGCGACGGCATGCCGTCATCCGCGCAATCGAGATCATCGGAGAGGCAACGAAGAACATCTCCGGGCCCCTGAAAGAACAACACCCGGAGACCCCCTGGCGGTTGATTGCCGGTTCCCGGGATAAGCTCATTCATGCTTACTTTGAGGTCGACTGGAGGATTGTCTGGAACATCCTCAAAAACGAGGTCCCTGCCCTGGAGCGGGGAGTGCGGGCCATTCTCCCGGAATTCGATGCTCCGGCAGAGGAAGCGGAATAATTGCTCCGGGAACGCTGAACAGCGTTCTCAAACAGGCAGGACTTAAAATGAGGGATGAACAATGTATCGATTTCTTGTCATCGTCGAGCAGACCGACGGCAATTACCCGGCATACTCCCCGGCTCTTCCGGGGTGCGTGGCCGCCGGAACGACCCGTGAGGAAGCCGAAGAGCGGATGCACGAGGCGATCGAGCTCCACATCGAGGGGCTCCAGGAGGACGGGTTCCCGGTTCCTCGCTCGCGGCCTTCAGCCATCTATATAGCGGTCAATCGAGGGTAACCTCCCTCCGGCGCCGCGACGGATGAGGAGCAGGCCGCCCTCCTCGCCCTCGTCCGGGAAGCGAAACATCTCCTCGGCGGCCGGTTCCGTCCCGACGGCTGCAACGTCGGCGCGGCCGCAGACGGTGATGCCCACGCCGTCCCGGGGACACAGAGAACCCCCGGGGGCGATCCCGGAGAAGAGGGGGTGCGGCGGCCGCCGGGAGGATCATAGGGCGGGAGAAGACCCCCGGGACCGGGAGAGGGCACCCCCCGCCCGGAGGGAAGGCGTCCTCAGGATACACCCGCTCGCCAGGCCTCCCCTGCCCGCCCGATACTCCCAACCACTTCGTCGACAGGCGAGGTAACGTTCTCCGGCATACCGCGCCCGGGGTACCCGGTCTCAAGCGACTGCAGGATGTAGATCTCCCTCTGCATCTGGTTGTTTGCACCCGTCAGCCCCGCGTTCTTGATCAGCACGAGGCCGCTCTCCTTATCGACGACGTACCTGATATCAAAACTCGTCCCGAGGTTTGCATAGTAGTACACCTGTGCGTTCCACACCATGCCGGCAAGTTCCAGCGGGCCTTCAAGGACCATGAACTCCGGGCTGAAGGCGGGGTTGTCGAGGTCGACCCAGAACGGCACGAGCCCCATGCCCGGGTCCCCCGGCTGGTACGACCACGAACCCGTGTACAGGATACCCCCGTCGATGCCGCTCACCACCACCGAGTCGCCGGAATAGCCGCCCGCAGCGTCCCCGGCGGTGATCGTATCGGTCAGGTACCCGAACACCCCCGTCCCCTCGTAGTGCACCCACCGGTCCATCGGGTCGTCGGGATCGATGGCGTAGTAGGGGGTCAGCGCGGCCTGGTACGTCACCTTCGTCCCGGGCTGCACCCAGGCAGGCGGGGCCATGGCGGAGACCTGGCACACCATCAGCAGCAGGCAGCAGCCTGCCAGCAGTCTCATCGATACTCTCATATACGCGACCTCGACCGGGCTTATTGGCATCCCGATATATCAGGTTTTTGCAGGTCCCCGGCGGGAGGAGGAAAGGATTTCCGCGGGCGGCGGGAGCGCCCACACTCCCGGTGAGGCCTCACGGCCGGCCGCGGGTGATGGCTGTAGCCGCAACACTCCGGCTCTCACGAAACCCCCCTGCACCGTCGCGACGGTCCTATCCCGGATACCCGGGGCCACGCGGTGAGGCTGCCCTTCGGGTTGTTGAGGAGCCCCGCCGCCGCGGCCTCAGGCAGCCGGCCGAATGCCTCGCCGGTGGGCGCAAAGACCGGGCCGGCAGACGCCCTCCCGGTCCCCCGGACGAAGGCCGGGGAGTTCCCGCCGCGAGACCAGGCACGCGCTACCTGCACCCCCGCGCCTACCCGGCCCCCGGAGCGCTCTGCTTCCAGAGCGCCAGGGTCGAGACCACGTGGCGGACCGGGTCGTAGACCCTGACGGTATGGCTCCCGGTATCGACGATGTACCAGAGCCCCCCGAAGTTGACCAGGCCGCCGGGCTCGTTGAACGTCGCGTCCCCCGACAGCCCGTCCCGGTCGCCGCGGTCCCCGCTCCCGGCCCTGGTGAGGACCCAGCCGGTCCCCGGGTTGAACTCCTTGATCTTGTGGTTGCCGGTGTCGGCGATGTAGACCAGCCCCTGGTGATAGGCCACGCCTGCAGGGTGGTGGAGGCGCGCCATCCCGGCGATGGTGTCAAGGTCGCCGAAGTCCACGAGCGAGTGCCCGATCCATGTCTCGACCATCCCCCGCTTTATCCGGCGGACGGCCGATGCGCCGGTGTCGGCCACGTAGAGCGCCTCGCCGTCGGTGGTGATCCCGGACGGCCAGGCGAAGGCGGCCTCCCCGAGCGGGCCGTCCACCAGGGCCTCCCGGCCCGACCCGGCGTACGGCTCCGCCTCGTGGGTGGCAAGATCCATCCGCCAGACCTGGTTCGCCCCGGCCATCGCGATGTAGAGGTAGCTCCCGAGCAGCACAAGGTCCCGCGGCGTGTTCAGCGCCGCACCGGTACCCGGGGCCCGGAGCCCGGTCCCCGCGACCGTCGCGACCACCCGGTCGGGCCAGGATATCCGCCGGACCGTGTGGTTCCCGGCATCCGCAACGTAGAGGATGCCGGCCGCTTCGTCGAAGGCAAGCCCCTCCGGCAGGTAGAACGCGGCCTCATGGAAAGGTCCGTCCGCGTTCCCGGGAGCCCCGGACCCGATCGTCTCGAGGATCCGCCCGTCCTCGCCGGCGACGACGATCCGGTGGTGGCCGGTGTCGCTGATGAACAACCGCATCCCCGCGTGGTCCGCCGCGATCTTGTTCGGGTAGTAGAGGGCGCCTTCCCGCGCCGCCTCGACGGCGCCCCCCGTCTGCAGCGGCTCTGTTTCAAGGAGGCCGCGCTCGCCAAACTCCTCTGTGATCCGGCCGATCTTCGGGCTGAGCCGCCCGTAGAGCCCCTCGCCCGATGCCGTCCCGACGATCTTCCCCTCCGGGTCGATGAGGACGAACGTCGGCCAGTCCCGGACCCCGAAGGCCTGCCAGAGCCGGTGGCCGTGGTCGACGGCGACCGGGTGGCCCACCCCGGCACGGCGGATCGCCTCAGGAATGTTCCCGGTGACCGTGGCGGATTCGAACCCGGGCGAATGGACCCCGATGATCACGAGGTCCGGGTGCTCCTCCTGGAGGTGCCGGATCTCCGCCGCAAGACGCATGCAGTTTGCGCAGGCAAACGTCCGAAACGAGAGCAGCACGATCCTGCCCGCGAGGTCGGCGAGAGAGAGGGGGCGGTCGGTGTTGAACCAGAGAAGACCCGGGGGGAGATCAGGCGCAGCCGTCGGTTTCATGCGGCACCCTCTGATGCTGCAGGGTTATGAAGGTTGGCCCGCCCCCTCATGCCGGCGGCACCGCGTGCGCCGCCAGCGGTTTTGCGAGCATCTCTTCGCAGAACGCGATCGCCTCTGCGACCCTGCTCTTCTGGTAGACCACGGGTTTGATGCGGGGTCTCGCCGGGAGGCTCTCGATCGCCGAAAAGACCTCCCGCCAGGGGATCGTGTCGGCCGCCGACGGCGGCATGAGGTTGTTGTGGATGTGGAAGGCCTGCAGGGCCGCGGGCGGGACCCGGTGAAGCGATCCCGGGAACTCCCCTTTTGCAGCGGCGCGGAGGTGCCAGGGGTCGAGGGCTATCCCGGCAAGACTGGCGATCTCCGGGTGGCGTTCCCTGAGCGTCTCCCAGAACGCCTGCATCTGGCTCGCCGTGGATATGCCCTGGTCCGTGTGGTTCTCAAGCAGCACCAGGGGCTCCACGCCGAAGGCGTTCCAGTGGGCGACGATCAGGGTGTGCATCGCCGTGACGATATCGGCATGGGTGTTCTTCCGGCTGCCGGGATGAATCTCGATGATGTCCGGGGGGATCCCGAGATGGTCCTCGATATCGAGGAGCATATCCCCAAACGCGGCCAGCCACTCCCGGTCGCGCCACCGCAGGTCCACCTGCACCTGCCGCCCGTGCTGGTCTCTCCGGGGGATGGCCGGCTCGGTGTGCAGGATGTACGCGAGGGAGCCCGGAACGGCCGTCTCCCGCTCGTAGAGGAGCTCGACGGACGACCTTTTGAGGATGGAGCCGATATCCTGCCCGGTCCGCTCCACCTCGGTCCTGTTCTTGATGAAGTCGGCGGGGATCTCGACGTACGTGCACCCGAGCGGCTCGGCGAGGTGCCAGCGTTCGAGCAGCCCGCCCCGCTGCGCCACTTCGGTGACGTTTGGATAGATGTAGTCTGCGCCTGGCATCGTGATCGGGCTACACCATGGCGGGAGGGGTACAAAAATGTTGGGGGCGGGGTGGTCCCGTCCACGTGCTGGTCTATGCCGGGCCTGCGGCGGAAGACGGCAGGCCGCGCAGCCGCCGGAAAAGCGGATCGGCCGAAGCTACCTACGGCTCTCGAGGACCTGAGGGCAGGCGAAGAGGATCGATACGGGCGCATGGATGTAGGTGCAGCAGGCGCACCCAGGATTGTAATGCATGCACGAGGCGCAGCCCCACTGCTCCGCCCTCTCCTTGCTTCGTCGTCCCGGTCCTTCTGCCGGGACCCCCCGTCCGGCGTGTGCGCCCCGATCCGGTGCTCCCGCAGCACCCTTCAGCGGGTTAACGTCGTCAGGTAAATTCATACATCCTGTTGAAGAGTAGATATTAATTGCCTGATATTTATTGCGCCGGCGAACCTTCAGCGAACCGATGAACCTGCAGAAGGCCGGCATCCTGCACACACGGGTGAGAGGTTCCCCCTGCCGGGAGGAGGGGCGCAGGTATCCTCCGGGCGATCGAGACCCGGGAGACGAGGTTACTCCGGGGGTGCCCACAGTGCTCTGGAATCGGCTTTATAGTACTGAAACAGCCGTTCACCCCAGGCGACTGCCGCCGCGTCGGTGCTGATGAGATCCAGAGCGGCGTTGTACATGCCGCGCCTGTACAGGCCTAACGAGAGGTAGCCGTCAGTCACCGTCATCCCGAAGCGGACCGGCTGGGGGGAGACGTATATGCCAAAATTGGCACGCCCTTTCAGGGACTCGAGCATGGTGCTGTACGGCTCTGCGGCGAGCCCGGAGATGAGTTCCCGGGAGATGACGAGTTCGATCTGCTTGCCGTCCATAGCCGCCTCACGGAGCGCGTCTGCAAGGAGCGGGCTCATGATCGACGACACGCCGCGGATCCGGGATGCTTTCCGGGTTATGGTCAAAAAGGCCGTATACACGGCGTGGATATCCTCTTCAGCATCCTTTACCACCTTCGCGTTGTACAGGTGCCCTATCTCTCTCAAGAATTCGGGGGGTATGCTCTCGATATCATGCCCGGCCCAGAACTCGCGGTGGCGCTCCATCACGCCCATCAGCGTCACCAGCCGTTCGACCTCCGGTTCGACGAGCCTGCCGATAGGGGTGAGCGCATACCCGTCACGGGCCTGTTCAACGTAATGCAGGGCCTCAAGCTGCCGGAGCTTCGGGATGAGCGCCTGCGACGAACTCCCCGTGATATCACGAAGGGTTGAGAGGGATCTGCTCCCGCTCCCGAGGGCGACCAGCACCTGCGTCATCAGTCTTGACCGGAAGATCGCCTGAAGGTCGTCGTGGGACTCGTTGTAGATCTCAAGAGGGGATGTTGCGGTCATCTCTTACGGTAAGAGGTGCCGGTCGGCGCATATCACCCTTTCCATTTCTGCGTGTCTCTCCGCCCCGGTCGGCGCCCGGGGCGGGATTGTGGACCCCGCCGATCTCGCGGGCGGTATAGCGCTCACGATCGGTCTTCGCGCCCGCAACCTCAGCACACTCTTATAGCCGGGCGTCCGATACCTGTAGAGAAGCATGTCACCTGCACCTCTGAGACTACTGCTCTGTATTGCCCTCTGTGGCTGCATCATCGCCGCCGGCTGTTCCATCCCCGGCGGGCAGCAGCCCGAGATCGTCTCCGGGCTCTCCGGGGACCTTGTCGTCCACTTCATCGACGTCGGGCAGGGTGATTCGATCCTCCTCCAGTTCCGCGATAAGACCATGCTCATCGATGCTGGCGAACGCGGGATGGGGGAGCGCGTCGTCGCGTACCTTGAGAGCCAGGGCGTAAAGCAGATCGATGTGGTGGTGGCGACCCATGCACACTCCGATCACATCGGGGGCCTTGCCACGGTCATCTCCGCCTTCCCGGTCGGCCGGTTCGTCGATGCCGGGCAGGCCCACCCCTCCGCGACCTACGAGAACCTGCTCGCCCTGGTCGAGGAGCGGGGGATACCGTATACAGCGGCGGAGCGCGGGCAGGCGATCGCCCTCGACCCCGACCTTGAGGTCCTGGTCTTCAACCCGGCCGTGCAGCCCATTGGGGACATCAACGAGGACTCGGTCGTCCTGAAGGCGACGTACGGGGATATCTCCTACCTCTTCACGGGCGATGCCGGGAAACCGGCGGAGGAGAGCATGGCGGCGGCCGGGCTCGACCTCGACGCCGACGTCCTGAAGGTCGGCCACCACGCGAGCCGGTACGCATCCTCCGCCGCGTTCCTCTCCGCGGTCAGCCCCGCGATCAGCGTCATCTTCGTCGGCGAGGGGAACGACTACGGCCACCCCCACGAGGAGGTGCTCGAACGCCTCAGGGCCGCCGGGTCGAGGGTCTACCGGACCGACCTTGACGGAACCGTCGTCGTCGCGACCGACGGCAGGACGCTCGCCGTTACGGCCGGCGGAGCCCCGGCCGCCACCGTGACCCCCGCGGCAGCAACCCCGGCAATGACCCCGACAATGACGGCAACGACCCCGGCAACGACTGCCCCCTCCCCCGGCGTCTCCATCACCGGTCTGGACCTCCGGGACGAAGTGGTCACCGTCACGAATGCCGGGGCGGCCGCGGTCAACCTCACCGGCTGGACGATCACCGACGAGGGGGCGCGCAACACCTACACCTTCCCGGTCTTCGCCCTTGACGCGGGCGCCGGCGTCACCGTCCACTCCGGCGCGGGCAACGAGACCGCCGCCGACCTCTACTGGGGCCGGGAGTCCCCGGTCTGGAACAACGACGGCGATACCGCCACCCTCGCGGACGCGAACGGCACAACCGTCAGCATCCTGGAGGGGTGACGATGCAGGACGAGTCGACCTTCCGGGTGAGCCTCGACCGCGTGGAAGAGGGGCTTGCCGTCCTCCTCCTCCGCGAGGAGGAGTCGGTTCGTTTCACGCTCCCCTGCTCCCTCCTTCCCGCGGACGCCCGGGAAGGTGATATCCTCGAGTTGACGGTCCGCCGGGACGTCGCGGCGACGGAAGAGGCGCGAAGGCGGGTGGCGGAGCGGATCGCGCGGCTGCGGTCGCGGGGCTGACACCCGCGGCGTCCCGGCAATCCGGGCGACCGCAGTTCACTGGGCGGGGTCCGGCCCGTTCTTTCATGTTTTTGCGCGGGACCGCACCCCACCCGGAACCCCGATCCTTG
>NZ_CAJYDP010000015.1:0-8975 GCF_913757945.1 Methanoculleus sp. 10
TCGGTCATGATGACCACGGCTTTGACGGCTCCAGATTGCTCCTGGTTCTTCTGCATGAGGATCGCCTCATAGATCCCCCGCCGCAGCTGGGTTGCGCCATCCGCGTTAAGAGTATTCAGCTTTCCGGTCACCGCTTCGAAAGAATCACCCAGAACATTATCCACCGTCATAGAGGAGGAGAACGAGACAAGGCCCACCCGGTCATTTTCCGGGTTCATCTGCTTGATAAATGTAGACGCTGCATCTTTTGCCAACGCCATCCTTGTCTTTGTCTCTCCTGTATCCTTGGTGCCCATACTCCCCGACCTATCGATCACCAGCACCACATCGATCGGGTCCGGCTGCATCGCATACCCATCCCCCTTCAGCCGGATGGTGACGTCGGTCGTATCGTTCACCGCAACCGTCTGGTTGGAGACGCTCGTCTCCACGGAGAGGTAAGGGTAGTTCATCCAGGTCAGGAGAATATCCCGGCTGACATCCCCCCACGTCGCCCGGACGGTCGCCGTGCCTTTTGCAGCGGCCTGCTCTCCCGCCTTCGGCCGGACAAACGACCCGGGGGCGAACCTGACGATGGCGTACCCGTCCTCACCTGTCGTGGCTTCCGCCACGTTCTCTCCCTCCTTCTCAAGATAGGGGGCCCCGGTCGGGGTAGATCCGCCGAGATCGATCGAATCGGTATCGATGGTGAACGTCACCGTCTGCCCCGCGACCGGGTTTCCCTTGATATCCATCACTTTGGCCCGGAGTTCCGAGGCGATATCATCTTTGACATCGCGGCTCGGCATCGACTGCGGGCTTGCCGAGAGGAGCATCTCCACGGGATTGGTATGGATGAACTCGACGGTCCGCGATCCGGTCACGCTCGCGTTGTCCACGGCCGTCGCGGTGATGGTGATCCTGCCGGTGCTGTCCTTCGGACCGTAGGTGAGGCAGGCGACGCCCGTGCCGTTCGTCGTCAGGACCGCCCCTTCACCCGCGAGCGACGTGACGACCCGGAGGTCGCGGCCTGCCGCCGGGTTGCCCCAGGCGTCAAAGAGCCTGTAGGTCAGGGTGAAGGTGTTCTCCCCGTTCGCGGGCTGGTAGGGGAACGGATCGGCATCCGGGCTGACCGATATATCGATTCCGGCGGGAAGCCCGGTGGGCAGTCCACGAACGGAGGCGTAGCGGTCGAAGCCGCCCGGGAGGATGGTCATCCGGACAATGTTCTCACCGATGGTGCGGCCGGTCACAAGGTCCGCCCGGACAAAACCCGTGGCGTTGACCACCCTCTCCAGTTCGCGCACCGGCACCCCCCCATCGCCGATGAAGACGGCATCGTCACCGACCGAACCGACACTGAAGCGCACGGTCTCGGCGACCCTTCGATCGTCCACCGGGTTGCCGTGCCGGTCAGCAAATCGTGCAACGATGGTGGTGCTGTCGCCCGCGGTCACTTCGCCGTCATAGTGGAGGTACGATATCCGGCCGGGCAGGTCGTGGTCGATCTTCTGTTCGAACTTCATCTCCGCCGCCCCGGCACGAGCGGTTATCACGGCGACGCCGCTCGTCTTACCGGCGGTGAACCGGGTGACGGCGGTCCCGGACGCACCGGTGGAGACGGTCGCCGGTGCCAGGCGACCGTAGATCGGGTCGACGTCAAGCGCCACGGTGCGGTTCGCAAGCGGCGCCCCGCCCTCATCCAGCACCTGCACGGCTATTTCAGCCGAATCGGTCCCGTTCGCGACAAGCCAGTCGGCGCCGCCCGAGAGGATGATCCGCCCGGGACCGGCCGCACCCACTGCAGGAACGATCAGGCCGAGCAGGATCATGAGGATCATTACTTTTTGAAAATTCATACTGAGATCAGAGAGCCCTGATCCCGCATCATATATATAATAGTTATCATATGGATCCGAACCAGCGAGGATTCTTTAAAACCACAGAAATAACCCTGATCGGAGATAGAAGGATTTTTTGAATTTAAATTTTATCGAAATAGAAATACTGCCACCACCTCAGGCAACGGAACAGTCATATAATCGTTGATCCCCATATTTTTCGTACATTATAATCAACTAATAGGAGATAGATAACCTCTCAAAATCTTTTTTAGTGAAGAATAAGTAAATTTAATAAAAAATACCCGCCCGAGACAAAGAGGAAATTCCACGATATTTAAATACAGGCTTGTGCAGGTAAGCGGGAGGGCGCCCGGGGAGGTCCCCGGGGCCGGGGCCGCACCCCGGGGGCCGCAGGAGGGAGGAAGGCCGGGGGGAACCGGCCGCAGGGCAATCACTGGATCCTGATGTAATCTTTCTGCCGGTCGCCGACAAGGATATGCCCGCATGTATCCCAGGCATCCGGGGCATCGGGCGCGGTGGCATAGACCCGGACGGTGTACTCACCCGGGGGGAGGAGCCGGATATCGAAGCAGGCCTCCATCGGGTTTACACCGGGCGAGGACTCCCGGGTGCCGAGCGAGATCCACGTGCAGCCACCATCGCCCGAGCAGGAAACCTCCTGCACGGCCTTCGCCGTCCCGGTGTAGTTCAGGTCCCAGGAGAGGGAGAGGAACTCGGTGGCCGGGGACGTGCAATCGAGGTTGGAGACGTTGAGCGACCGGGTGTCCATGGTGGTGTTCTCCTCACTAAACGCCGTGATGTAGACCCGGGGGAGCGGCACCCGGTCGCGTTCGTTGAAGGTGATGGTCGCACCGTCCCCGAAGAGGCCGATCGTGCCCTCAGTGAGGACCCTGAGCCGGAAGGTCGCCTCCCAGGTCTGGTTGAGACGGATGGTCCCGATAGGGAAGTGAAGTTGTTTGTCCCCTTTCCAGTCGTTGATCTGGTTGATAGTATCATCATAGAGGACGTCGGTCCCGGTCTTGTTAAGAATGTGGGTGGAAACCCCGGGCTCGGGGACGTAGTCGAAGATCTGCTCACCGGGGGCGGGAGCGCTGTTCACCTCCACACTCTCGAAGGCGATGTCTACGGCCGTATTGACGCCTGCCTCGGTCTTGAGGTCGCCGGCGATCTGCCTGTAGACGTCGGCAAGGTCGGACGGCGTCTGTGCGACATAGTGCTTCCCTCCCGATTCTGTGGCGAGGGTCTGCATGGTCTCATTGCAGTTGTCCGAGACGGCGGACGAGAAGGTGATGGTGTAGATCCGGACATCGTTGTTTCTGGCGTATACTGCCATATTCTCTTCTCCGCCGGAAAGGCCGAAGGGATACCAGTTGTTGGTCCGCTGCCCGAATTGTTCGGGATCCTTATCGCTCTTGTTTGTCGCCGCCCGGGCAAGAGGATCGCCGTACCAGTCGTAGTCCCCGTCGATGAGGAAGACCAGCGCTTTGAGCGCTTTCGACCTGCCGTTCCCCTTCAACTCGGTGATTCCCTCATACAGCGCCTTGCGCACCGGATTCCCGCCACCCGGGATGAGGGTGCTGATGCCGGTACGCACGTCGCCGAAGTTATTTGTCGCGGGCGAACTATCCTTCGGCAGCGGGACGTCCAGGGTGGCGTGTCCCGCGTAGTGGTTCCGGTGGTCGCCGGTGCCGGGGTAGTAGACGAGGGTTGCATCGACATCGTCCATGTGATTGTCGATCCCGATATCCTGAATCTTTGATATCGTAAGTTCCTTATTGCTGTCCTTCGGGTTGACGGACGCAGTCCCGTTGTACCCAAACGAGAGCAGGCCGATCCTGTCCCACCCGGGGATCATGTGGTCGATGAAGATGGGGGCAGCTTCCATGACCGTGACCATGTGGTCCGGGTACCCACTGACCATCGTTTCGGCGCGGTCGACGCAGAGGATCACGTCGATCGGATTCGGTTTCATCGCCCAGCCGTCGCCCCGGAGGCGGATGGTGACGTCGACCGTATCGCTCACCGTGACCGTCTCCGGGGTGACGTTCGTCTCGACGGAGAGGTAGGGGTAGTTCATCCAGGTGAGGTTGACGGGGCGCTCGATGCCGTTCCATGTTGCGACGACGTCGCAGGTGCCGGTCGCGGCCGGGCTGTAGCCGGGAGCCTGGTACTCGGTCGTGAACGCACCCGGGGTGAACTCGACGGACGCGATGCCGTGCGCATTGGTGGTCGCACACTCTCCGGAGAGCGACGGGGGCGCGATCTGGTTGAAGTGATCGTCCACGGCGATATTCCGTATCGAGAACTCGACGACCTCGCCCGCGACCGGGTTGCCGTTCCGGTCGACGACTTTCGCCCGTATGACCGCCGGGAGGGAACCGGGCACGTCACGGCTCGGCATCGTCTCGGGGCAGGTGGAGAGGAGGAGGTTTTCCGGGTCGCCGCTGATGAACGCGAGGTCTTGCGAGCGGGTGACGGAGGTGTTGTCGACGGCGGTCGCCGTGATGGTGACGCCGCCGGGCGTCTCCCGGGGGCCGTAACTGATCTGCGCCCGGCCGCAGGCGTTCGTCGTCACCCGTGTCTCCCCATCACCGCTCGCGTTTGTGGTGATCGCGAGCACCCGTCCTGCGGACGGGTTTCCGAACCTGTCAAGGAGCGTGTAGGTGATCAGGATCCTCTCCTCCCCGTCGGCAACCGCGGCGGGCGGATCTCCCCCGGGCAGGACGTCGACCTCGATCGCACAGGGCTCCCCGTTTGCCGTGCCGCGTATCGTCAGGTAACGGTCGAGCAACGGTTCGGGCGGGCTCACCAGGACGATGTTCTCGCCCGGCAACGTGTCGACCCGGAGCATTACGGTGGCGTTCCCGGCCGCGTCCACGCCGACAGCGGCACTGCCGAGCGCCGCGCTCCCGGAGGGCGAGCCCACCGCGAAGCCCACGGTCTCGGCCGTGTTCCGGTTGTCCACCGGGTTTCCGTAGCGGTCGACCATGCGGACGACGATCTCCGTCGTCCCCCCGGCGGTCACCTCCGGCTCGTACCAGATGTTTTCGATCCGGTGCGGGGCCGCGTGGTCGATCTGCTGCAGGAATGTCTTTGTCTGCACCGACACGGCCTCTTCGTCGTCGTACGAGACGGTCACCGTTATCGGGGCGGCCCCGGCGGTGGCCACAGGGGTGAAAATCGCCGTCGCCATGCCGGCACCATCGGTCGTGGTGACGGCGGGCGTGATGCTCCCGAAGGTGTCGTCTACCGCGAACTCAACCGTGGTCCCCCCAAACCGGGTGCTCCCGGTGGTGCTGTTTGCGACCTGGACCGTGATGGTCGCGGTGTCGCTGCCCCCCGCCGTCAACCATTCGGCATCTGTGCTTATCTTTACCGTATCAGGTATCAAGGCGCCGGCCGGGACCGCAAGGAGGAGCAGCCCGGTGATGACGATGTACGCGTATATCCATCTCCGCATATGTCTTCGCAAGGGGACATTTACATGGAACCCTATATAAATATAGCTTATTAATTAGAAGATATTTACAGCATTAAATCGAATTCTGAAGGTTATAATTCCTAATTTTAAAATAATATTCGATTATAATGCTTTTTTATGAACGGGCATCACTGCGGCCCCGGGCACGCAGAGGGGTTCGTTTCCCCCATGAGAAAGAACCGTTCCCCGGGTTCACGGGGCGCCAGTTGCAGAAACAGTTAACACGAGGAGAGGCGCCCGGCCCGGGCCGTGGGGGGGCGCCCGGCGCCGAAAAAGGAGGGGAGTTACCCTATCTTGATGAAGGCGGACGGCGTGTCCCCGGTGTGGACCCACACGTCGGTCGTAGACTCGTTTGTTTTCGCATCACGTGCCGAGGCGGTCACCGTCATCCAGTATCTCCCCGGCGCGAGACCTCTGGCATCCATCAGGGTCGAGTTCGTTACCCTCTCCACATCCGCAAATGTTCCGGCGGGCAGGGTCCTGGTGAAGAAGGTGGATGGTTGTCGTCCGTCTTCATACCGGGACCAAGCAAGGGATATACCGACGTCCTGCGTGCCGTTGTAGGTGGTATTCCACGTTAACGGGACGACGTCGGTGTACGGCCCAGAACCGGAGTCCGGCCCGATAAAGTTGACGCCGAGAGATGCGGATATGATCCCGGTGTGGGTCAGGTCGGGGTAGACCGTGATGAACGTGGCAGGGAGGGGCAGCGTGTCGATGCCGTTGTTGAACGAGAGCGTCGCACCGGGACCGAAGATGTTGATGTTGTTGTCGTCGCCGTCCGCCTCGTAGGACGGCTTCACTGCAATACGGAAGGTCGTCGTCCAGTTCTGGTTGAGGCGGATGGTGCCGATGTCAAAGTGGAGTTGTTTGTCCCGCTCCCAGTCGTTGATCTGGTTGATGGTATCATTGTAGAGGACATCGGTTTCGGTCTTGTTAAGGATATGGGTGGATATCCCGGGCTTGGGGACGTACTCAAACACATCGGGTGCAGGTATGGGGGGCTTCCCCTTCACCTCGACGTTCTCGAAGACGGTCATCGTGGTGCCGACACCGGCCTCGGTCTTGAGTTCGCCGGCAATATCAGCGTAGACTTTTCTGAGCTCCCCCTCGTTGCCAGCCCAGACGTATTTTCCACCGGTTGCTTTTGAGAGTACCCCAAGATCCTCCTCGACGCTGGAATCCAACTTCGAAGCGAACCCGATGCTGTAGACTCTCACCTTATCGGTATCATCACCGCTGTTGGCATACACCGACATGTTCTGGTTAGTGAACTGGCCGTTATCGCAGGTCAAACTAGAGGGACTATATTTGTTGATCCACTCCTTCTTCACGGTATCATACCATTTTTCTTGACCCAACTGCCGCCAGACATTCGCATCCCCCTTCGGATCCGGGAGGCTAGAATACCATTCATACTTCTCACTTGAGAAATTGTAGTCGTTTCCGCTCCAGCGGTATCCAGACAGGGGTGCGCTGTAGGAATCGTAATAATCACTGGTGAGGTATTGATTGTTGTCTGCATAACCCACGCCTTTCGCCAGCGGTGAACCATGGTAGTTCCAATCACCGTCGCCCATGAGGATGACTGCTTTGACCGCTTCAGGCCTCCCGTTCTCCTTAAGATATTTTATCGCGGTGTAGTACGCCAGTCTCATATTCGTCGCACCGTCAGGGGAGAGACGGTCAATTGCCCCCTTAATCTCATCGGAATCGCGGGTCAACCCCTGCTTCAGCTCAGCATTGAAGGCAAATGAGACCAGCGCAACACGATCCCTGGCCTCTATCGCTAAACTCATGTTATCGACAAAGTTTTTTGCCGCAGCCTGTGCCGCAGCCATCCTCGTCGGGTTCACATCATTTCTCGACATACTCCCCGACGTATCCATCACCAGCACCACATCGATCGGGTCGGGCTGGAGCGCCCACCCGTCGCCTTTCAGCCGGATCGTGACGTCGGTTGTATTGGAGACCCCATCCGTACTGTTCACAGAAACCGTCGCGCGGGAGACCTCTGTCTCGACGGAGAGGTAGGGGTAGTTCATCCAGGTCAGGTCAATGTCCCGGGTGACATTCTCCCACGTCGCCCGGACGGTCGCCGTGCCATTCGCGGCGGCGTCCCAGCCCGGCGCCTCCCGAACGTTCGTGAACGCGCCCGGGCGGAACTTGACGATAGCAGACCCATCGGAATTGGTGATGGCGAACTCCGCCTCCAGTACCTGATCCACAGTCTGGTTATAGGGTGCGGAACGGTTTGAGACGATTTCAAACGTCACCCTCTCCCCCGCGACCGGGTTCCCCCTGACATCCATCACTTTAGCCCGGAGTTCCGAGACGATATCGGGTTTGACATCCCGGCTCGCCATCGTCTGCGGGCTTGCCGAGAGGAGCATCTGCACGGGATCGGTGCTGGTGAACTCCACCTTCGTAGTGTTTGTCACGCTCGGGTTCGCCTTGACCGTTGCGTTGAGGGTCACGGTCCCGACCTCCTCCTCGGGCCCGTAGGTGATCCACACCTGCCCCAGGTAACTCGAGTTGATGAGGCGGTTCTCATCCTGTGCCCCCGACGAATTCACCCAGAGGCCCTGGCCCACCGCGGGGTTCCCGTACGCGTCGGTCAACTCGTACATCAATGTTATCGTATCCTTTCCGTTGGCCGGAACCGAGCCGGAGCGAGGGTTTGGCGTGCAGGTGATACTCGTCGGCACACCATCCGCCATACCGTGGATGGTGACATATTGGCCCACGGCCGGCTTCGGCGGTCGGATATAGACAATGTTCTCCCCGGCCACCTTGCCGACCCGGAGCGTTGCGGTGGCGTTCCCGTTCTCATCCACCGGCACCGTGATCTTATCCTCCCCGTTGTCAAACTTTGCATCGCCCCCGGGCGAGCCCACCATGAAGGTCGCGTTATCAATTTTGTTGAAAGGGATGTTCAGATCTATCTCCCGCTTGCTGTCCACCACATTCCCATATTGATCCTCCATCCGGACGATGATCTTCGTCTCCCCTCCGGCGGTCACCTTCGGGGAAGACCACGTGTTGTTGATCTGATAGGGCGACGCCGCGTGATCGATGTGCAGGGTAGCGTTGTCATTCTGGGACTCGTTCAGCGCCATCCTCGCCGTGATCCTCGCATCCCCGGCGACGGTCCCGGGCTTAAAGACCGCCGTCGCTCTTCCATCAGAACCGGTCTCCGCATGCGCGGGAGATATGCTCCCGAGGGTGTTATTCACTACAAAATCAACGCCAACCCCCTCGAACGAGGTGTTGCCGGAGGTGCTGTTTTTGATCTGCGCCGTGACGGTCGCCGTATCCCCGCCCCCCGCCGTCATCCACGCGGTATCCGTCCAGACCTCGATATGATCAGGTATCAGGGCGCCGGCCGGGACCGCAAGGAGGAGCAGCCCCATCGCCAGGCACGCATACGTCCATCTATCCATACTCCACCGTATGTGCTCCTGGCACACCATAGTATATAAATGTTTTTAATAAAAAAGACAAATAATAAGGCTTATTTCAAAAATCAGACAATAATATTCACGCAAATCGAACAAAATTCATCAAAAGGCCCTCTGGACGAATAAAAGCTATTGATCGGACCCCCTTCCGAAAATATCCTTCCTGCCGGGAACAAACGTTGCCATCAT
>NZ_CAJYDP010000016.1:0-8895 GCF_913757945.1 Methanoculleus sp. 10
CCTATCCCCGGTTGCCGTCCCGGCCTGCAGGGGCCGGGTGCCGTTCGATTCTGGTTCGTATACGCTTTCGGACGGCTCATCGCGCCCCGCGGTGGACGAGAAAGGATGGGCGGACACTCGTCGTTACGGCCCTGGATCTCGCCGGGCGATCCCGAAGGGGCTCCTGCCGTCGGGCTGCGGAACGCCCGGTGAGGCGTCCGCTCCTGCCTGCCGGGTCAGGGCCCCTCCGGGGTCTCCGCCTCAAGTTCGACCACCAGTTCCTCCCCCCGCCGGAGCGCCGCGATGAACTCCCGGGGAAGGGTGGCCGCGACGCGATCGGAGCGGATGCCCACGGTCCGGTCGGAGACGAAGCCGCTCTGCCGCCAGACGAGGTCGGCGGGGTGGTCCAGGGTGAACGCCGCGCTCCCTCTTGAGCGGACCTCGACGGTCTCGCCCCCCGCAGAAAGACGGGCCGTGAGCACCGCCCGGTCGTCGCGGAGCGCCGCTTTCAGGCCGGGGTCGAGGTCTGCAGCACCTTTGTTGGCCCCGATGCCGATGATGCAGTCGCCCGATGGGGTCAATGTCTCGTCCCTCGTCACCTCAAACGTCGTCCGATGGGTTCCCTGGACCAGCGGGTGCCCCCGCGCCCGCACGATATCCCTTGCCTTCATGCTTAATTAGGTGAGGGCTTCTATTGCTAATGAATGATGAGTATCGTTTGCCCCGTCTGTAAAGAGGAGTGCGAACACCAGGTTCTCCGGGAAGCCGCCGAACTGGTGGTGCAGTGCAGTGTGTGCGGCCAGGTCCACCGGATACCAAAGCCCCCCGAACCCCGTATCTTCACCATCAGGGCGATCGTGAGCCGGGAGACGGAGTCGCAGGTCTGCAGCGTGGAGATGCTCGAAGGCGAGGTCGTGAGCCTCGGGGACCAGATCGCCGCGGAGTGCGGGGACGAGGTCTATGGGGTTGAGGTCACCGGCATCGAGGCCGGCGAGAAGCGAGTCCGCCGGGCAAAGGCCGGGGAGGTGACGACCCTCTGGACCCGGGGCATCGAGCAGGTCGTCGTGAAGGCATCCATCCACACCGGGCGCACGACCCTCCCCCTCTACCAGACCGCGGAGGGGGAGGAGGAGTTCGTCGTCGGGGAGGCCTACACCTTCGGCGGGCGGCGGATCCGGATATCGCACATCAAACTCCGCGACGGCCCGGTCATGCGCAAAGAGGGCTGGAAGACGGTGGCCCGGCGGGTGAAGCGGATCTACGGGTACCTCGAGGGGCGCTACCCAAGACCGTGAGTCCCACGGGCCCAAAAGGAGACCGGGGCGGGCCCGCCGGGCATTGCAGCGCATGCCGCCGCCGCTCTCACGGGCGGCCGGTAACCCCGGACGACACAGCAGGATGGAGATTCGCGCCCGCCGGGGCCTTACCCGGGCAGGTGCCGGCGGATCGCGGCCTCGAGGTCTTCGCGGTGGACGAGCCCCTCCATCCGCTCCCTGACCTCGTCGCCCTCGATGACGAGGGTTGTGGGGGTCACCCGGAGGCTATACTCTTTGATGTAGTGCGGGTTCTTCACGGCATCGATCTCCTCGATGGTGATCCCGAGGTCCTGCTCCACCTCATGAAGGATCGGGGTCTGCTCCTCGCACCCCATGCACCCCTCCTGGTAGAAACTTATCACCTTTACCGCCATATATGGCAGAAAGCGGGGAGACTATAAAAATCTGTGGGGTGTAGTTACCCCGTTATGCTGTTGAGGGTGACCTCGGCGCTGCCGTAGCGGTAGGTGATGACCAGCGAGTCGTCGGTCTTTTCCGTCACCTTCCCGAACCGGAGTGCCGGGGCCTCGCTGGTATCGTTGCCCATGGGGAGGTCCGGCGATTTCGTCAGCCCGAGCGCGACCACATCACCCACCTTTCTCTCCGTGAAGTTGAGCCCGATACCGTCGGCATCCTCCCGGCTCAGGTTCGCCTCGAGGTTATTCTCCCCGTAGGAGAAACCGATGACCTTCGTCTCCCCCGGGCGCATCCCGACGAGCCCTTCGGAGATGGCGTTGGTCTCAAAGCCGAGAAGGCCGACGTCCGCAAAGTCCGGCGGGTACTCGACCGGCAGGACGGCGACGTTCTCGCCCGAGACCCGGGCGCCGACGGGCATCGTCAGGCCTCTTGTCAGGAGGACGAGGTTCCCCTTCTGGTATTCGCTCGAGAAGAGGTTCTGGTCGGTCGTGATGATGGGGCGCCCGTCCTCGCCGCGGATGGTGTAGCCGATGGCCGCGGTGTTCCCCACTTTGGCCTTCTGGCTGCTCCCGAAGATCGGGGCGAGGTAGGTCCCCACCATGGCCACCGCAACCAGCAGGGCGACGCCCACGTAGGCCCATTTCAGCCACGCCTTATCGTCGCCCTTCGGGGTTTTCTGCTGTGTCTGTTTCATTAGTGTACAATCGCCTTTTGGTGAAATAAATTAGTACCGTCGTGGGCGGGGGAGGGTTCGGGTGCGTTGCCGTGGCTTCATCCATCCCCGGGGCGGAGTTTCACCGCACTCCCGCCCCCCTGTTCCATTCCCGGACCAGCCGGGCGTAGCACCCCTCGCAGACCTTCGCCTGCGCCTCCCCCGAGCGGTAGACCGCCTTTCTCTCCCCGCAGACGTCACACCGGCCGATCTCCACCTTCACCCGCTCAAACGTCCGGTGGTCCAGGGTGCCGGGGAGGGGGCGCTTTGCCTTTGAGAGGCAGTCGTGCATCCTCCAGGGGTTTTTGTAATCCAAAGAGCCATCATGGTGCATCCGGGAGGCTCAAATGCGCCCGTATCTTCGGTGTGCCTTCTCGATGGACATAATATGGGTAATATAGACGAGATTGTTATCCGGGTCGATATTGTAAATAACCGTGAATGAACGTGCGACATGAAGGCGGTATGACTCCCGCTTTTTGTTTGTATGGAGTTTCTCTTTGTCGCCATCCGGGCCAGGGTAGGGATTATCCTGTAAAATTTTCAATTTTTCTTTGATGATCCGCTGATCTTTGGCTTCGAGCGAATGTAAGAAATCCAGCGCATGTTTGTCCACCATGAGGCGGAATGTCACAGGTCTAACTCCACGAACTCATTGCGCGCCATGATTTCCTCGATATCATCCGTGAGCCGCTGTTTTTTTACCCTTTCCACCAATCTCGCGAGCGTATCGTCGAGCGTCTCGTCCGGGCGCCTGAGGTCCAGAATCTCGTTATAGGTCTTTTTTGAGACGGGGATGTTCTCCGTAGCCGACATTAAAACCTGATCTGTGCTGATCACGGATATACTTTCTTTCACGGGCCAGGTGAACGAGGGACGCGACACCGCAGCCGGGAGGCTTCCCCCGGATGACAGACCCGATCCCGGTCAGGGGATCCCCGGCAAAGAGCGAGCGGGGGAAGAGTTCCCTTCATGCCGGTGCGGGCACCGCGTCGGCCGATGGCGCCGTCCTGGTGAAGGTGACGTTGGAGTCGCGGCTGGCCCTCAGGGCAGGAGCAGGAGAACGAAGGAGCTTCAGCCGTCACGCCCTCCGGCCAATCATATGACATTATCTCCGCTTATCGGACCCCCTTCCCCCTGTTCCACTCCCGGACCAGCCGGGCGTAGCACCCCTCGCAGACCTTCGCCTGCGCCTCCCCCGAGCGGTAGACCGCCTTTCTCTCCCCGCAGACGTCACACCGGCCGATCTCCACCTTCACCCGCTCAAACGTCCGGTGGTCCAGGGTGCCGGGGAGGGGGCACACTTTTCCGGGCCGCTTCGCCTTTGAGAGGCAGTCGTAACAGAGATACCGGTTCTCGCCGCCCCGTTTCACGGAGGATGTCGGCCGGCGACCGCAGATGTGGCAGGGTTGGTTCTTCTCCACCGGGAGGGCGATGTAGTCCGCGGGGTTGATGGGCGGCGACGTTGGCAGCACATCGGCAGCATGTTGGCAGCAGGTGCTGCCATTGAGTGCAGCCGCCTCCGAGACCGGATCTGTATTTCCGCTACGATTCGTGGGATCCTCCGGATCATTGGCAGCAGTGTGGAAAACGCAGGCACCCCGGCCACCACCCGGAGTTTCATCGTCCGTGCTCTCCGTTCTCTTATTCTGCTGTACATGTACGTACATAGATCGATCTCTCTTGATATCCTGAGCACCTTTCCCGGAACCCTCCCCGTTTTGGCCGATCTCTTGTTGGCAGCACCTGCTGCCATTCTGCTGCAATCTGCTGCCATTGCTGCCAACGTCCGGGTCGTCGTCCAGCCAGACCGAGGCACCATTGCTCCAGGCCCGGTAGGCCTCACCATCGAACGTGAAGTACTGCTCCCGGCGGCGGACCGTGACCCCGTACTCGCCGCCCTCCGTCACGGTGGCGTCGTAGAGGCTGATCGCGGGGCACTTCTCCAGGAGGCCGGCATACGCGGCCCGGCTGTTGTTGTAGCCGTGGAGGAGCCGCCGGGTCTGGTAATAGGAGAGGCCGAGGGCGTTCTGGAGCTCCCGGACGGTGAAGACCTCGACCCCCATGCTCCCGACCGTCGCAAGCGCCGCGGCCTCGTTCTTCGTCAGTTTGGTCTCCTGGCCGCCGGCTTCGCCGTTGAGGGCGCCGTAGAGGTTGGCCGCCGCCGCGAAGTCTTCTTCCCGGGCGATCACCGCCCCGTCGCCGTCGCGGTCCCGCTGGAGAAAGAAGAGCCGGGCCCGGCACTTGATCAGGTCAAAGAGCATGCCCGGGTTCCGGCGGTTCTGGGTTGTGGAGAACTGGATTCTCCGGGCAAACGGGATCCGGACGGGGAGGACCTCCTCTTTGACGACCTCCCAGATCGCCCGGCAGGTGAGGACGTCGTCTTCTCTATGGGACTGGCCGGCCGCCTCGGCCTCTTTCATGTGGTCGAGCACCCTTCGGTCCTGGCCGGCGGTGTCGTCGATCCAGACGGTGAGCATCCGGTTCATCACCTGGTCGTCGCCGATATCCTCGACCTTCGCGAGCCACCAGACGCACCTCTCGGGGATGGTGCAGACCCGGAGTTTCCTCTCGGTCGTGAGGGTCCGGTGCTCGATCGGCTCGCGGAAGTTCGTGGTTGCGGATTTGAGGACCTCCTGGAGGTCGTCGGAGAGCGAGACGTCGTCGAAGAGGAGGACGGTCCCCGGCCGGAGGCTATCGTCGTAGTAGAGCGCTTTGTCGGAGACGGTGCCTTTGAGTTTGTAGGCCGCCGGGATGAGGTTCTGCATCGTTGCGCAGGCGTGGGTTTTGCCCTTCCCGGAGTTGCCGGAGACGGCGACGTGGAGGCCGTTCGTGTTCTCGACGGACTGCGAGGCGATGGAGATCGCGAGGCACTCCGCGACGGTGCGGTCGCCGACGTGGGCTTTGTTGAAGGTGTCAAGGAGGAAGGCGAGCGGGTCGCCGGTCCGGAGGATATCGAGCGCACGCTCGCGGTGCCCGTCGGGAGGGGAGTACTGGTTCTCTGTATCCGGCGGCGTTCTCCGGGTCTTCTCCCGGGGCTCATACATCCCCCGGAGCTCGGGCCAGCGCTGCGCCCCTCCGCCGCAGGTCTGGTGGTGGCAGCCGGCGAAGACGGCACCGTTTGCGAACTGGATGGCAAACGCGCCGTCGTTATGGGCCGACGAGAACGGGCACTCGGCGAGGGCGTAGAGGGTGCCGCCCTGGTAGGGTTTCGTGCTCCGGACGGCGATGCCGTGCTCCGCGAGCCAGAGGCCGAGGTCGATGCCGGCGGTATTCTTCGATCGGAGAGGTTCCTCCCGGGGGAGGAGCCCGGCGAGGTGCCGGAGCCGATCTACCGGGACGATCTCGATCTCTTCTGGAGCCGCGAGGATCTTCGCCCGCCGGTGCGGCCGCTCGGGGGTGTTGTCGCCCTTCCGGGATACGGTCCCGTAGAGCTTCCAGATCCGGGCGGCGTTGTGGTTCGCGGTGTCGACGGTGATCACGTCGTTCGAGAAGAGGGCGTCGAGGGTCGCGAGCGCCCCCCTGACAACCTCCGTTGCCGCCCCGTCGTTTTCGAGGTCGATCCTGTAGAGCAGGTGCGCCCCGTTCCCGGAGTCGGCTTTGATGGGCGAAGGGAACCCCTGCTCGGCGAGGTATGCTGCGATCCTCTCTGTGGCAGCGATGGCCGCGTCGTGCTCTTCGTCGGTCGATGAGACCCCGCCCGGCCGGACCGGGTCGATGTCGATTGGGAACCAGCGCCGGCGGGTGATGTCGGCGTCGGCGGTCGTCGCATCTTTCCGCGATAGACGCATCTTGATCCGATTTGCCCGCCGGGCAAGGAGCGCCGGGTTCGGGGCGTTCAGGGTGACGTAGATCCCGGCGACCGCCGGATCGGCATCGAGGGGCTCGACGGCTTGAACAAGCGCCTTATGGTCGTCGAAGTAGCCCGAGTGGGTTACGCCGTCAGCGAGCGCCCGGACCTCGACCACGCTGCCGGGGGCGGCGAGGAGTTCCACCGCCCGGCGGATCTCCCCGCTCATAGCCCTACCTCCGGGGCGAGGGGAAGGAGGGGGGCGCTCGCCGCCTCCCCGCTCGCGACGCGCCGGAAGGAGGCGAACGGGACGATCCAGGCGCCCTCCCGGGTCCGGATCACCACCGCCCGGCCCGCGGGGTTCAGCGCCGCGTGCCCCTCGATCGTCACTTCTCCCGTGACGGTGCCGTTCGCTCGCCGCACCCGCTCCCGGACGACCGGGGCCGGCCTGCCCGAAAAGACAAGCGCCCTTGTGTCGTCCGGCGCGATCCGGCAGCTCTCCGCCTCGACGTGGACGATGAGCCCGCCTGCCGCCGTGCAGGCGAGGGTGCCCGGTTCCGGGGTCATGGCCGCCCCCGCTCGACGGTGACGGTGTAGTGGTGGTTCCGCGTCCGGCAGACGTGGATCTCCCGCACGGCCCGGCCGTGCCGCCGGATCTCGTCTGCGACCGCCTGGGGAATCAGGTAGAGCGGGACGACACCTGCGCGTCGCTCCCCGGTAGCTGCGCTTATTGCCCTGGAAGAAGAAGTGTTATCGGCAGTCCCGTGTGAATCGATATTGGCGTACGTTTCATCCCGTGGGCTGCCGTCTATCCTGTCTCTGTGCTGCATTCTGTTTCCTCGCCCTGGAACGTTATCAGTCTGACTTTACCGCCGGCGGCCCGGTTCTCCCGGAGAGGCTCTGCCGTCGGATCCGGGCTGCGGCCGCCGCCCCCGGGTCCTCCCCCATCGGGGGTTCTTCTGTCGTGTTGCATGGTCGTTACCTCGCACCGGGAAGATGCCCGGCGCATACATCATTCTCAGGCTCCCCCGGTTAAAAGGATGATCCACAGGCCCTGAATTGGGCATCGGACCCCATATAAACGTTTCTTTATCAAAAAAGAAAATTTGGAAGGAGCAGGCCGGGATCGTGAATTGCCGGCAGGATTGGGAGTGCCGACCTGTTCAGCCTTTTCGCCGGATCATCCCGGGGACGGAGTCCCGCCCCGGGCACACGCCGCAAAGACCTCGTCGGGAGCGTAGCGGAGGAGGACCTCGTACCCCTTCCCGGTCTGGAGGAGGTCGACGATCCCGGCATCGGCGAGCCTTCGTAACCGGGTATGGTAGGTCGTCCTCCCGACGGCGAGGTAGTCCTGCACCTCCTCAAAGACCGCCCCCGCCATCATCTCGCCCCCGGACAGCGACTGTTCCGCGATCTGGTAGAGGAGTGTGCGCTCGCCGGGGGAGAGCGCGGCGGTCCGGGCGGCAAGCGCCGGTGACCTGACCCCGGCGACCACACCCATGACGTCCTTCCGGGTGACCCGGCGACGGCCGTCCCCCTCGGCCCGGAGGCACGCCTGCCGGAGGAGGGCGATCCCGACCCGGATGTCCTGCTCGCCGGCGGTCATCTCCGCGACAAGGTCGAGGACCGGCGCCGGCACCACCCCGGGGTAGAGCCCCTGCCGGATGCGGTCGCCGAGGATCTCGCGGATCTCGGTCTTCCCGTAGGGCGGGAAGTTGACCTCGGTCGGGCGAAAGATCGACCGTACCGGCCCATCGGCCTCGGCGTAGAGGTTCGTCGCAAGATCGCTTGTGACCGCAAAGACCCCGGCACCCCGGACGTCCCACTTCTCGTAGAGCCGGAGGAGCTGGTAGAGGAGGATGTTGTAGGTGCCCGCCGGGATGAGGTAGTTTGCGTCGTCGAGGCAGACCAGGAGGCTTGCGTTCTTCTCCCCGAGCCGGGCGGCGATGCCCTCCCTGATATCGCCGAGGTGCCGTGAGGGGGGTGCGTAGCCGAAGAGGTGCCTTGAGATGCTCCGGTAGACCGCGAGCAGGGTGTGGTCCTGCCGGCAGTTGACGTAGGCCGGGACGACCTTTTTGGTGCTCTCTTTGAGTTCACGAAAGATCCGGCGGACGGTGGTGGTCTTCCCGGTCCCCGGGGGGCCGCGGAGGACGGCGTTCATCGGGCTTCCGCCCCGGAGGGCGGGCTGGATGAGGAAGGCGAGCTCCCGGACCTGGGCGTCGCGGTGGTGGAGGTGGTCGGGGACGAATGTGGGCTCAAAGGCCTCGGGGTCGCGGAAGAGGGTCTGGTCGTGGCGGAGAAGGGATGAATGTGTCATACTCCAGTCTGGAGCTGAGGTAGTTATTAACGGGGAGCCGTGCGCGGGGTGAAAGTGAAAGTGAAAGTGGGGGTTATCCCCCCTCTTACCTCAGCTCCGGGACGGCGTCGGCCCAGGTCTCGACGGCGGTCCTGATTGCATCGTCCTGGTAGGACGATATCCGGACGGTCTTTCGGGTGAAGGTGACGTAGTAGTCGTCGCCCGAGGGGTCGTGGCACCTGAGCTGACAGTAGTAACTCTCGCCGCCGAAGTCGCGCTCGGCCACGCCGCCCATCGCGGTCGCAAGCGCGGTGTTCGCGAGGACCTCCGCGATGTTCGCATCGAACGCGGCGATCGAGGGGGAGTGGAGCGAGACGGTCCCGAC
>NZ_CAJYDP010000017.1:0-8358 GCF_913757945.1 Methanoculleus sp. 10
GTCCTATCCGCAAAATCGGAGATGAACTCTGGTATGGCTCCCGGGTTTGTCACAGCGTGGAATACATCCTGGGGGAAGAGCCACCTGAACTTTACGCCTGTTTTGTAGGAAAAAACCGGTTCGACATCCCCTTCGCATGCCATGCTGCAGGTCAGGTACGGAAAGTCCACCCCGGATGCGATGGCGAGTTCAAGGGAGCCCCAGAATTTTGGGTTAATCTCCATCAGAACATACCTCCCGGTCCGCTCATCCTTCTTGAACTCGACCATGGCCACACCGTGCCATTGCAGGTTATCAAGGAGTTTCAGGCCCTGCTCCATCAACATGGGGGCGTAGATGCTCTCGGCAAGGGCGCTCGGACCGCCGGTGACCGGGTATTCCCGTAGCCGCCGGTGCATGAAGATGGCTCTTGCCTCACCGTGGTTGTAGAGTGCAAAAAATCCGTACCCCTCGCCGGTGATATACTCCTGGACGATTGGAGAGAATGCTGATATCTTTTTGTACTGGGATATAAGTTCCTCGGGCGAGTTTGCATAACCGACGTTACCGTTTTCCCGTGCTCCCTTCACCACCACAGGATAGGAGAGGGAGTCTGCGATCCGCTCCGCATCCTTAAGTGATTGAGGATAGTAGGTCTTTGGGATGGCAATGCCGATGCTCTCCGCAAGTTGCATGGTCCTGTCTTTATTCCCGGCGAGTTCGATTGAGGCCCTGTTCGGAAGGGGTACCCTGATATAGGGCTCCAGTTCCTCCTGGATCCGGGATATCTGGTCGACTGCCGCGTAGCTGATCGGCAGGACTACGTCGAAGCGCTCCCGCTTTGCCAGGTCATACACAAACTCAGCAAACGTGGTATCATGTTCTGGGTTGGGGGCGAGGATCCCCTTAGAACAGTACTTTGAGTGGAATGATACGCTCAGGCGCATGTGGGAGAGCACCGTAACATCAACCCCCCTCTTCCCCAGGGACCGGACAGATGCCAACGTGTGTTTAAAGTTTCCGTCGGTGATCAGGACTCTCATACAAAAACCACGCTCACCCGCTCTCTATCGCACCTGATGTCCACATACCCTTCGCCGCAGATGTAATCAGCATCAATATGCCGAACCCGCTCCGGATCGATGTGAACCCGGATGCGCAACGGCGGCAACGATCGAGCCGGTTTGAGGCCCGCAACAGTAATCCTAAGACGGTCTTTGGTTTTCGAATAGTCTAACCGGACACCGCGGCGCATCCTGAACCAATCGACGATATCGATTGCACGTGTAACCCAGGCATTGTCTGACTTTGCCCTGTTGATGATACTCGTATACACATCACCCCAATCACGGGGCGCGGCCAGGCAGTCGCTGTGCCAGAGAACCGTGACAACACCGCCGTATCGCAACGCCTGATCGAGGATCGCGCTGCAGGTCCGGTACGCCTCATCCTCATCCAGACTCAGGCAGTCTACCCGCTCACACCCCTTCTCCGTCGTAACCCAGCAGTGCCTCCCAAACAGGCTGACATCCTGGATGTGGAGAGGGAGTTCCAGCAGTCTCTCCACCCCGCGGGGCTGGTAGACCTGCAGCGTCCCCGCCCGGAATCCTACATCCTCATTGTACCCAAACGTTGAGTCGTACTCGTAGCCCGCGTCATCGAGGATCTGCCAGGTCCCCTCATCGAAGTGCAGCCAGTGCACCCGTGTGCCTACCTTTACTCTTGCGTCCCTCGGAAGCGCCATGCGTTCGGTATCGGCACTGGACTTATCTATCCAGTTGTCTATGCCATGAACTCCCACTTCCCAGCCGCCGGCGGTCAGTTCCTTGATCGGGATATCATCGATTGAGTAATATCCTGCACGTATCTTCGGGGAGCCTATCCCTGCATGGCCGCTCTGGGGCAGAAAGTAGAACGTGGATTTTACCTGGTGCTTCTCCTCGAGTTCTCTCCAGGTCTCGAAAAGATCCCATGGATCCTCTCCAAGACCGAGTTTTGCAAGCACGATCCTGACTCCTTCGAGGAACCGCCGTTGACGAAAACAGTTGTAAGCTGCATAGAGAACAGAGGGAACGGATCTCTCCCTGACAGAGGTGATATCCACATCGTGCGTGAGCGCAAGCGAGTAGTTATACCCCCAGGGTATCGGTGGAATTTCTATCAGCGGGGAAAAGCGTTTTATCTCCTGCCGCAGTGCATCTAGGTACTCATCACAGATCGGTTTACGGTTACGGGGCAGCCCCTTGTTGAGTGTATCGGCGATTTTTTTGATCAGGTCGTTGTCGGCGAGGTCGATTATGTTACGGGCTTCCGGTAGGTGGCTGTTTTTCGATATGACGACATCATAGGTGGATGTCGGGGTGTACCATTCCCAGGGAACCTTCAGTAACTGAAACACTTCCTGGGCCGCATACTTGTCGTCGTATTCTACCCCAATCATTGTATTTGTGCTCCATTCAGGGTGTGCAGTTCTTGCGGATTCGCCTAGGTACTGGGAGTTCCTGAGAGCATCGACTCGAACAGTTCAATTTGGTAGATATAAACTTATACTTTACCAAATTATGGAATAAACACGATATTGGTAGAAATTAATGATTTGACCAAAACAGGATTTGATACGCATTGCTCTCGATAGGATCTTATAATATTTTTCCCCGAGAGTCTGCCCGATTCGGGCGATCGAAAACTCTTGGAGTCCAACTCATCACGCCACCGATCTTCATCAGTTAAGGTTGAGGCGGCCCCTCACAAGCTTCTCGGTTTGATGGCTGATGAACAGAATTTGAGGCCAGTTACTTGAGAAGTTGTCCTGAACATTCTTGTCAGGAGGGACCTCACCTTCCCGCACCTGTGCGGTCTTCTCTTGAGCGCTCTAGGGAAGCCTCAGGCAGAATACGTTCTTGGTTATGTAAAGCAAGGTGAGTCAACTATTTGAACAGGACCTGATCTGGATCCCTTGAAGATTCTCAGAAAAAGATTTCAGGCGTTGACATCCTCCTTAATCACCTGGTAAACTCCAAATAACCTCCCTTCCATCTCCCCCCAGTTATACCTCTCAAGAACCGCCCTCCGCCCGTTCTCCCCTATCCTCCGCGCCTCCTCCGGGTGCTCCATCAGGTAGATAATAGCCTCTGCAATCGCGCCCGGGTCCGTCGGCTCGACCAGCACCCCGCACTCCGCCTCGCCGACGACCTTCCGGATCTCCGGGAAGTCGCTTGCAACGACGGGAAGGCCGCAGAGCATGTAATCGAAGAGCTTGTTCGGGAGGCCGATGTAGGCGTTGTAGTAGTCTGGCTGGAAGACGAGGAGGCCGATGCTTCCTTCGCGCAGGGTCTCGTACATCTCCCGGTAGGGGAGGTAGCCAGTCATCGTGATCTCGGGTCGTGGGTCGGTCTTCGCCGCAATCGCGCCGATATCCTCACGGACGTTCCCGATGAGCGTCAGGGAGACGTCGGGAAACGTTGCCGTTACCTTCGACAGCGCCTGAATGCACTCCCTGATGCCGTGAAACAACTGCATGTTCCCGGCCATGTAGACCACGCTATGGCTGTTCCTTGCCTTCGGCACCGGCGGCGCCAGGTCGGCGACCGAGTAGTTGGATATGATCACAGGCTCCGTTCCGTTCCCCCGGAACCGCTCGGCGACGCTCTCGCTGACTGCTACTTTCGCGTCGGCAAACCGAGAGAGCAGGAGCTCAACCGGGGAGAGCAGAGACTCAAGGAACCTCGTGAGGGCGGTCGCGTTCGGGAGGCCGAGGTCGAACGGTATCTCGCTCGGCCAGTGTTCGTGGATATCGTAGACGACCTTCCGGCCTTTCACCGCTTTGAGCAGGAGCGCCAGAAGGAGGGCGTCCGGCTCATGGCAGTGGATGACGTCGCACTCCTCGCCCAGAGATGCCCGAAACGCCCTCCAGAGCGTCACCGGGTGGAGGAGGGTCGATGCAGGTTTCCGGAGAGTGACGACCCGCACGCCCCCGTTCTCCTCAACGCCTCCGGCGTCCGAAGGAGCGATGATCGTGACGTCGTGCTCCTTCGCAAGGCTCTTCGCCTCTTTCTCGAATATCCGCCCGTCGTGAGGCCGGTGGGTTGTGGTGAGCATGCAGATACGCATAGGTCAGGGTTCAGGCCTCCCTGCCCGGGCACGAACGCGAGAGGCTGAACGGCTCCCCTTTTTATGTGCAGAGTATTTATAATTACTCTCAAATGGATGCCGGTGCTAACAGGCTCGGGGCGTGAGGATGGTTGCCCGGGTATCGCTGCTATCGATATTGGGGAACAGGCGGGCGGCCAACGGCCTGCTGTGATAGAATAAGGCCGTTCTACTCGTGTCGGTCCTGCATACTTTTCCCGGGTGCGCAAAGTTTGATATAGCGACGCGCCACTCATCAACCCCGGTCGCATGAAGGTCGCGCTCATCACCAACTACTGGAAAGAGAGCCAGGGCGGCGGCATCAGAGTCTACCTGCAGAACCTGGTCAGGGAACTGGTTGCGAGCGGCGCCGATGTGCGGGTCATATTCAGGGAGGGGAGCGATCCCGATGAAACCTGTATTCCCGGAGGTCAGCGGCTCTTTGCGGTGCGGTCGCTCTCCGCCCTGCGGGACTACGGGCCGGACGTCATCAGCGTTCACGGTGGCTGGCACTGTCTCTTCCCTGCGGTCGCCTACAAACTCCTCTGCGGGTGTACTGTTGTCCAGACGTTCCACACCGAGCCTGAGGAGGCGCTGACGGACCGGTTCAGGCTCTTCTACCAGACTCTCCTCAACCGGTGCGACCACGTAACGTTCGTCTCGGAGCGGCTCAGGGAGAGAACCATCGAGGTCTGGAACCTGAAGTTCCTGAGGACCGAGATAACCTATGCGGGGGCTCCAGAGGTTGCCGCGGTGACCCCGGGGGAGGTTGCTGTGTTCCGCGAGCGGTTCGGTATCGGAGACCGCCGGCCGGTGCTCCTCGCCCTCGGCTTGACCGCGCTGAAGTACAAGGCCGAAGGCCTGAAGCAGCTCATCCGGGCTGTAAACCTCCTCAAAGAGAAGTACCCGGGGATCGTCCTTGTCGCGACGCGGAGGGGCGTCTTCTCCCCGGAGGTGGAGGAGTTCGCACGGGCTGAGGGAGCGTCCGGGCATGTGGTCTTCACGGGAGATATCGAAGCCCCCGCTGTGCCGCTCTCCTTCTGTGATATCTACACCCACATCACCCTCGGAGACGGGTTGCCGATAGCGCTCCTTGAGGCCATGGCAATGGGCAAACCCATCGTCGCAACCCCGGTGGCGGGGATTCCGGAGGCGATCCGGGATGGGGAGAACGGTATCCTCGTGCCGCCCGAGCCGGCGGAGATCGCCGGAATGATCGACTACCTGCTGGAGAACCCAAGTGTGGCCCGGAGCCTCGGCGAAAACGCGAGGAGGACCGTCGACGAGCGGTTTACGTGGGAGAAGAGCGCGGAGAAGTTTTTGGCTCTCTTCTCTGACGGTCGGCGGGTGTGACGGATCACCGCAGGAGGGCCTGCAGGTCGCCGGCGAAGGCGCTGAAGTTTCGGTCAGCGTTGTAGTTGCGCTCCCAGTTCTCCCTGCACGCCGACCGCATCGCCCGGGTGCCGTCGGGGCCGGCAGCAAGCCTGCAGACGGCTTCTGCGATCTCCCGTGGCGCCGGGTTCTCCGGGAGCAGGATGCCCGTAGCGCCGGAGACGATCTCCGGAGTCCCGCCCACCGCCGTCGCGATGACCGGGATGCCGCAGCTCTCCGCTTCCATGATCGAGACCGGGACGCCTTCCGATTCGCTGACGTTTATGAAAACGTCGACGGGGCTCTGCCCGTAGTGATCCATGACTGCGGCGTTCGCGAGGTACCCGGTGAACCGGTGGCTGACGTTCCCGGGCAGCGTTGCACCTGCATAGGCTTCCATCTCGGCCTGTAGCGCCCCTCCGCCGATGTGCACCCATTCGAATTCACGGTCGGGCTGCATCCGTCCTGCCTCCGCAAGGCCCCGAACCAAGAGGTCGATGCGTTTTATCGGGATGATGTGGGAGCAGGAGACGACCCGGAAGACCCCGTCCTGTGACAGGGGTGTGAGGAACCCGGGGTCTCCAGTGCCGAGCCTGGCCACTCGGAAGCCGGATGCACACGAGGGGTGCCGGGCTGAAAGATACCTCCTCCCGTGCTCCGAGACGGGGTAGACCCGGTCAAGGGAGCAGGCTCTGGCCTCCTCAAACGGCATGTAGGGCGGGGTGTAGCGCTCGGCGTAGAGGTCGTACCCGTGCGCCCGCGAGACGCACCGGATGCCCGGGAGATCCCTCCTCGCCAGCACCACGCCGAGCGCGGTGCCGTCGAACCAGTAGGTGTAGAGGAGCGTGCGGGCGGGATCGAGCATCCCTTCCTCTACCCTCCGTGTGACCCAGTTACGGACGTCGAGCGCGATGCCGAGGTAGCCGAGTGCCTTGCGCATCCCCGCCGGGTGGAGCATGGGCCGGTAGTTCCTCCGGAACTCGCCGTAGAACTCCGAGGATGCAAGTGATGAGAGGGCGAGGTTCAGGTAGTAGGCCGCCGTGCTCTCTTTCTGCGCATCGTGCATGATGGAGGTCTCGGTCGATACGTTCTCCGGGAGCGGTCGATCGAGTCTCTCGCCGGGCGGGGGGTAGAGGCGCGGGACGAGCGTGACGGCATCAAACGCCGAGGAGAGGTGCGGGAGCTCCCGGTCGAGGAACGACTCCACGACCCTGCTGAAGGGGTAGGATGTAGTGAAGACGACTAGGTGGTCGCCGTTCCCGGAAGCCATCGCCATGGGTAAGGCGGCCGGAGCAGATAAGAGTTTCAGTGCGGTCGGGACCTGCCGCCCGCCGATCCGGCGGCTGTCGAGGAGAGGGCCGCTTTCATGCGCCGGTAGCGTCGGTACCATGGGGCGGGTATGAGCGCCATCAGGGAGTATGCGACCTTTCGTCGGCGGTAGAGCCGAGTCGGACAACGGGCAAGGTTAGCCCGTGCGAGGTCGGGGCGTCCGGCCCGGATGTTCCGCGCTGCGGTCTGCAGTTGTTTTGCGGCAACGTACTCCCTCACATCGTCGAGCATCTCAGGAGGGATCAGCCCGCGTTCGACTGCCTGCCGTACCGAAGCGACGAACGGGTTCTCGGGGACGGGCTCTACCCTCGTGCATGCCCTGCTGGCAATGTCGGTATGGTAGACCGCACCGACCCGCCGGGTGAACGCAATCGGGTACCGGAACGCAATCCTGCCCCAGAGATCCACATCCTCACCCCACCAGTAGCCTTCGGCAAATCCTCCTGTCTTCTCTAGGACCGCCCTTGGTATCGCCACCGAGGAAGCACTGACCGGCGGCTCGCCGAGGGTTGCCGACCGAAAGTAGTTCGGGAGCAGCCCACTCCAAGGAGGCGGAGGGACGGCCGCAATCGAGGCGACCCGTATGCCGCCGTCGGGGTTGTAGACCGCGTAGGCCGTCGCATACGCCCCGGCCCCCGGGTAACGCCTGCGGAGGTCGAGGACCGTCTCGAGAAACGTTGGATGCCACTCGTCGTCCGCATCCAGGAACGCTACGACATCCGCCCCCGACTCCCGGATCCCCCGGTTCCGCGCAACCGAGGCGCCCCGGTTCTCCTGCACGATCAAGCGTATTCGGGGGTCCGCAAACCGCTCGACGATTGCCGCACCCCCATCGGTCGAGCCGTCGTCGACGACGATGACCTCGAACTCCTGTTCGGTCTGGGCAAGCACCGACCAGACCGCCCGCTCGACGTACGGGGCCTTGTTGTAGAGGGGGATGACCACCGAGACAACCGGTTTACCATCGCCTGTCAGAAGTCCGCACCTCCCCGGTCGCAGAGGAGTGCGCCTGTGAGCCGGTCCCGCACCCCCTATATGCCGGGGCGGCTGATGGTATCTCCGGAACGAATAATATTTGCGATCTCGGCGGCAGCCCGGCCGTCCCCGAAGAGCGGCGGCTGGTCTCCTGCAGGAGCGAACCCCCGGATCATCGAGACGATCTCCTCCCGGTCAGCCCCCACGAGCACATTCCATCCGGCCTCGACCGTCTCGACCCACTCGGTATTCTCCCGGAGGGTGATACAGGGCACGCCGAGCATGTAGGCCTCCTTCTGGACGCCGCCGGAGTCGGTGAGGATCTTCTCCGCATGCGCCATCAGGCGGACCATGTCGAGGTAGCCGAGCGGTTCGGTGACCCTGACGTTCTCCGGCAGGTTTGCAAGAAGGCCATACTCACTGAGATACTTCCGCGTCCGGGGATGGACCGGGAAGACGGCCGGCATCCCGGCCTCTCCGAGGGCGCTGATGATGGCGGTCATGTTCTCCTGACTATCGGTGTTCGAGGGCCGGTGGACGGTGACGACGAGATACTCCCCCGGCCGAACCCCGACA
>NZ_CAJYDP010000018.1:0-8232 GCF_913757945.1 Methanoculleus sp. 10
GAGTTTTGTGATCCTGTGTGACGAAGGGCTGATCCCGGAAGATCTTGGGGTCCGGCTCTCAGACCTCGCGGGTTTTCGGAATGTTCTGGTCCACCTCTACTGTCGGCTGGACCTGGATGAGGTCTACGGGGTGCTCCAGGACGACCTTTTAGTCGTGAACCGCTACCGGGATCTGGTCCGGGCGATGCTCCGGGACCGCCTCCTCCCGGAGTAACGGCTGTGCGAGCCGGAGAGGACCTCCTCGCCCCCTTCACCGCTCCGCCCTCGAACCCCTTCGGGCCTCTCAAGCTCCTTTCCCGAAGCCTGATAGCGTCTCATGCTCCGGCTCGCACTGCCGGTGCTCCTGCTTGAAGACCCTGAGGGCCAGTCGCGACTCCTACATCACCTTCACCCCTGCTCTTTTCCCGGACTGAACCTGTGTGCCGGCGTACCGGAGATATCTGTACTAAAGAGAACAGCGCATATCCCGATCAGGATGGATAGCATCACCCGCGAGGCCGACGGAGAGTGCGCAAGAATCATCGGTATTCTCCGGAGGAAGAAGGCGTACCTTGAGGAGACCTACCATGTCGGATCCATCGGTATCTTCGGCTCGTGCCGGCGAAGGCGAGGAGCGCGAGGGAAGCGTCGTGGACATCCTGGTCGAGTTCTCCGAGGTGCCAAAGCCTTCACGAGGACCTGATGTCGGAGGAGACCTGGGATGAGCCCCCGTTCAGCCCGCGGGATGCTTGATCGGCCCGTCTCCAGGAAGACGTCTCGTGTTTCGTCCCGCCTGACCGGGAATGATGAAACACGGCACGTCAGTCTGGTTGATGAGTTGAGAGAAAAATAGAGTATTATTCCCGCAACTCGTGCCGGTTCCTGTCCCCCCGGCCGATCCCGCGGTAGGCGAAACCGGCGCCGATCCACGCATCCGGGTCCACGACGTTGCGCCCATCCACGATCGCCGGGTGGGGAGACCCGCACAACCGCCGGACCTCAGCGGGCACCAGCCCCCGGTACTCCTTGTGCCCGGCAAAGACCACCACCGCGTCTGCGCCGGAAAGCACCTCCGCGAGGTCTCGCGACAACCCCGGCGGCGCGTCCGGCGACGTCGCCGGGTCCACCCAGGGGTCGTGCACCCTGACCTCCGCGCCGGCCGCCCTTGCCGCCTCAAAGAACGGCTCCGCCGGCGTGTTCCGGGCGTCGTCGGAGTCGTTGATGAACGCCCAGCCGAGCAGGGCAATCTTCGAACCTTTCAAACTCTTCCCGACCTCTCCCAGCGCCGACTCGGTCAAATGCACCATATGCTCGGGCATGAAGTCGTTGATGCCGCGGGCGAGGGTGTAGAGGGACTCCCGGCCCTCGGGCCAGTCGAGATCGCCCCCGAGCACCTGCACCCCCCGCTCCAGGTGGTAGGTGTCCTTCGTCAGGCAGTGGCCGCCGACCCCGGCCCCCGGCCAGAGGATCGCCCGGGTGATCCCCTCGCCCTCGAGCGACGCCACCCCGGCCCGGACGTCGTAGACGTTGATCCCCATCGCCTCGCAGTAGAGGGCGAGCTGGTTGACGGCCGCGATCTGGAGGTCGCGGAAGGTGTTCTCGGCGGTCTTCGTCACCTCGGCCGCGGTCGCGGTCATCGGGATGACCGTGCCGGCCGTAAGGACCGGCGAGTAGAGTTCGACCGCCCGCGCCGTCGAGACCTCATCGATCCCGCCGACGACCCGGTCGTGCTCGCGGATGTTCCGGAGCAGCCGGCCGACCATCACCCGCTCGGGGGCGTGGGCGAGAGCGAAATCCTTCCCGGCGACGAGCCCGGACTCCGCTTCCAGGATCTCGCGGGCCATCCCGATGGTCGTGCCGGGGGTGATCGTCGACTCGAGCACCACGAGCATCCCGGGCGCGAGATGCCGCCCGACGTTCCGGAGCCCCTCGATGAGCGGCGTGAAGTCCGGGAGGAGGTCTTTTTTGTCCTTAAACGGCGTCTGGATGGCAAGCGTCACTGCGTCGCACTCCGCGATCTTCGCAAAATCCGCGGTGCAGGAGAACTTCCCGGCGCCCACGACCTTCCCGAGCAGGTCTTCAAGGCCCGGCTCCTCGCCCTTGAGCGGTGACTCCCCGCGGTTGAGCATATTGATCTTGTATCCGGAAGAAGCGGAATCCCGCTGGAAGCCGTAGACGTGTTCAATTCCCGGCACATCCGCAAAGAGCGCCGCCGCCGGGATGCCGACGTAGCCCATCCCGATGACGCCGATCTTCCGGATCGGGCCGCGTTTCTTGATAAGCGTTGCCAGGTTCTCGGTCATTGTATGCATCTCTGGTTTGTCTTCAAGGTTGATATTCTGTCTTCTGCCACCCCCTTTTGCGGTGCAGGCAGGGGTCCAAAGAGACCTTCGCCGGGCGAAGATCCGGAGAAACTATTTATGTCCGCCATACAGAGTGAGATTGAATGAAACGATTTGTGGCCACTGCGCGGGGGCGTGTCCAGCGGGTCGGCTATCGGGAGCATGTGTACAACGAGACGTTCGAACGGAATATCTCGGGGTACGTGAAGAATCTCAAGAACAGGGAGGTCGAGATCGTCGCAGAGGGGAGCGAAGAGGATCTCCGGGGTTTCATCAACGCGATCAATATCATACAAAGACCGATTGCCGTCAAATCGTTCACCGTCAGATGGGAAGAGGCAACAGGAGAGTACGCCGATTTCGAGATCATCCGGGGAGACCTCCAGGAGGAACTGTTTGAGAGGGTTGACTTTCTTCTCCTGCAATGCACCGAAACTATGTACCGGAACTGAGTTTAGACAAGCAGGACCCGGTCTTCCAGATCGCGACGACAGAAGAGATTGTCGGGCTCCGGAGTGATACCAAAAAGCACCTTGACGACGAATTTGCAGAGATCAGGAAGGAGCTCGTCTCCATCAAGGATGCGCTTGCCCGGGCAGGCATCCAGGTCTGAGTTCCTCCCGCATCCCCGCGCCAACTGGCCCGGGCCGCACGCGCGGTCGTGCCTGATTTCCTGGTCCTCGCTCATCGAGAAAAGGCGTCAGGATGGCGAGGGTCACTGCATCGCACCCGGCGATCTTCGCAAAATCCGCGATGCGGGAGAATTTTTCCCGTACCGGCGACCGTTCTCAGCAACTCTTCAAGCCCGGTCTCCTCGCCCCTGAGCGGGGGCTCCCCCGGTTGAGCATCGTGATCTTGTACCCCAACGAGGGGGAGTTTCGCTGGAGACCGTAGACGTGCTTGATACCCGGTACACCTATTGTCTGCACTTCTAATCTGTCTTCAGGGTCCAAATTCCCTGATGATCGCCGCAATTCGCGCGGCTGCATGCCCGTCGCCGAACCGGGCAGAGTGCCGGCCGCCGCCGCCCCGCTCTGCCTCGGCGACGATCCGGTCGGCATCCGCGCCCACAAGGACGTTCCAGCCGTCCTCCAGGGTCTCGACCCACTCGGTGTTCTCCCGGAGGGTCACGCACGGCACCTCAAGGATGTAGGCCTCCTTCTGGACGCCGCCGGAGTCGGTCAGGACCGCCCGGGCGCCGGAAAGAAGGGTGAGCATATCAAAGTAGGGGAGCGGTTCAACAACTCTGACGTTCGCCGCGGGTGTGATCCTGTACTCGGTGAACTTCTTCCTTGTCCGGGGGTGGACCGGGAAGACCACCGGGGCGTCGAGGCGGGAAAACGCCTCCATGATCGCCCGGAGTGCGGCGGGATCATCAGTGTTCCCCGCACGGTGGACCGTGGCAAGGTAGTACCCCTTCCGGGAGAGCCCGAGATCGGTAAGAGCCGTGGAGCGCTCTTTTGCGAGAGGTAGGTTCTCCCGGAGCGCGTCGACCATCACGTCCCCGGTGAGGTGGACGCCCGCGGTCACCCCCTCGGCCGCAAGGTTCGCAACCGCGGTCGCCGTCGGGCAGAAGAGGATATCAGAACAATGGTCGGTGAGCACCCGGTTCACCTCCTCGGGCATCCGGCGGTCAAAACTCCGGAGCCCGGCCTCGACGTGCGCCACCGGCACGTGCATCTTCGCCGCCGCGAGTGCGCCCGCGAGGGTCGAGTTCGTATCCCCGTAGACGAGAACAATCCCTGGCTCCTCCTTCCCGATCACCTCCTCGACCGCGGCGAGCATCCGGCCGGTCTGGACGCCGTGGCTCCCCGAGCCGATATCGAGGTGGTAGTCGGGCGCCGGGATCCCGAGGTCCCGGAAGAAGACCTCAGAGAGGAGGTAGTCATAGTGCTGGCCGGTGTGGACGAGGACCTCCTCGTGCACCTTCCGGAGTCCCCGCGAGACCGGGGCGCACTTGATGAACTGGGGCCGGGCCCCGACGACCGAGAGGACCTTCATGCCGAGAGGCCCCGGTAGATCGCCTCGCAGATCCGGACGTTTGAGAGCCCCTGCTCCGGGGTCACCGGGAAGGGTTTGTTGTCGCGGGCGGCCCGCACAAACGTCGAAAGTTCGATCTTCAGCGGCTCGACCTTGTTCACCAGGAGTTTCTCGATGATGTTCTCCTGGCGGTAGAGCCCGTTCTCCTGCCCGTAGGCTTCCGGTTTCCGGTAAACGTAGACCTCCTGGGTCATGAAGTCGCCCTCGATCGTCCGATCCTCCTCCTCGATGTAGACCGACCGGACCTTCTTTGAGGCCTTGCGGGAGGCCGAGAGGTAGACCGGCGTCCGCCCGAAGGACATAAGGGCCGCGGCGACGTCCCCGGTCCCGCTCGCGTGGGCGGTGTATGCCCGGCCCGGGAAGAGGACGTTGAACGCGATGTCGATGTCGTGGATCATCAGGTCCTCGACGACGGAGGACCCGCTCACCCTCGATGAGGCCGGGTTGTGCCGGTGGAAGGCGACGTAGACGGGGTTCCGCACGACCCGTGCAACCTCGGTGACGACCGGATTGAACCGCTCGATGTGGCCGACGCCGACCGTCAGCCCATCGGGGATCTGGCCGATCAACTGCTCGCACTCGCGCACGGTGAGGCAGAGGGGCTTCTCGATGAGGGTGTGCACCCCGGCGGCGATGACCTCTCCCGCGGTCTTGAAGTGGTAGGGGGTCGGTACACAGGCCGAGACGCAGTCGGCCTTCCGGAGGAGTTCCTCCATCGAGCGGCAGACCTCCGCCCCGGTGGCGGCGGCGACCTCTTCTGCGGCCTTCGTGTTCAGGTCGTAGACGTAGGTCGTCCCGGCCTCTTTCAGTTCGGAGTAGACCCGGACATGGTTCCTGCCCATGACTCCGGTGCCGATAACGCCCGCGTCCATCTAGACCACCTCGTTGATCGTATCAGCGATGTAGGCCCGGGCTTCGTCGGTGACGCCGGGGTGGACCGGGATCGAGAGGACCGAGGCCGCGAGAGACTCAGCGACCGGGCAGGAGGCAGCCCCGGCGTAGTAGGGCTGCCGGGAGAGGGCGATGGGGTAGTGGACAGCGCACCCGATCCCGCGCTCGCGGAGATACGCCATGAACTCGTCCCGCGACAGGGGGAACGCGTCGGTGAGCCGCAGGGAGTACTGATGCCAGACGTGGGTCCGGCCGGGCGCGACCGAGGGGAGCACCAGCCCCGGCGCCGTGATATGGGTATTATAGTAAGCAGCGTTCTCCTGCCGGCGGCGGTTGAAGCCGTCGAGCTTTCCAAGTTGCACCCTCCCGATCGCGGCGTTGATATCGGTCATGCGGTAGTTGTAACCGAGCTCGGTATGCAGGTACTTCTCGCTCTGGCCGTGGTTGATGATCCGGCGCAACCGCGCATCATACTCGTCCGATGCCGTCGTCACCATCCCCCCCTCCCCGGTCGCCAGGTTCTTTGTCGCGTAGAAGGAGAAGCAGGCGAGGTCGCCGAGCGCTCCCGCCCGCTTCCCGCGGTACTCCGCCCCATGGGCCTGGGCCGCGTCCTCGATGAAGACGAGACCCTTATCGTCGCAGATATCCCGGACCGCCCCGGCGTCGCAGGGCTGGCCGTAGAGGTGGACGCCGATCACGGCCTTCGTTTTCGGGGTGACCTTTGCGAGGACGTCGGCCGGGTCGATCGTGGCGGTCGCGGCATCGACGTCGGCAAAGATGGGACGGGCGCCGCACATCGAGACCGATGAGGCGGTCGCAAAGAACGTGAATGCCGGGACGATCACCTCGTCACCGGGCCCGACCCCGGCGGCGAGCAGCGCCGCGTGGAGGGCGGTGGTCCCGTTCGAGACGGCAACGGCATGGGGAACACCGCAGTAGGCGGCGAACTCTTCCTCAAAGGCGGCGGTGACCGGACCCTGGGCGATCATGCCGGAGGCGAGGACAGCGAGAACAGCGTCGCTCTCCTCGTTCCCGAGGGACGGCTGGGCGATGGGTATGTGCATGGATTTTCCAACTCCGGAACCTGATGTCATGTTTCTTTCGCGTAGGTTATTATACGGGTTTGCATTTTTGATTGATAAATTAAGCTAAAATCCTTAATGTTCCCGGGGAAGAGACCGAATGGATGGCTGCCCACGCAGCTGTCCGGCACCTCCCATCCGCGCCCGGAAAGGTCTCCGTCAAGAGACCGGGGTCCGTGATGCTCCCCTCGATGAACGTCACCCGGGGGTGGTCGAGGAGGTGCTCGATGTTCTCCCGCCGCCCCGTGGCGAGGTTCTCGATGATGACGACGTCGTGACTCTGTGCTAAGGTCTCTTGCAAGCGTTCTGAGCCAACCCGGCCCCGCCGGTGACGATGTAGCGCATGAAGAGGTTATGGCGGTGGAGGCGTTTAGGGGTTTCTGAATGGGGTTGCAGAGAGCATGGGGTGAGGTTCTCAAGTCGTTGAGGTCATCCCAAGATGCCTCTGCCGGGAGGGGCGACTCGTGATGTTCCAACAGGAACGGAGTTTGAGCACCGAAGGTGCGATAGTCAACGGGAAGCCGTGTCAGCAATTCGATCCATTATATTGCCCTGCCATTTGAAATCATGTGTAAGAGTGCTCCGAATCGTGTGGATGTTCGATCACCAGATGCTTTTGGGATGTGCTCATTCTTACAGATCTTAGTGACAGTGAGGTAGGGATCCCAGATATATGAGCTTGAAAGAATATTAGCGTGATAGAAGATGAGATGACCCAGAATCCAGGTTATAACCCCAATCCACTATTTATAAATATAGTAAAAGGTATTCAGTGGTTATGGTAACTCATAGAGAAATCCTTCACGCGGCCAGATTACTAGTTGAAATTACAGGTAATAACGAGTTTACTCCCGAAGAGATCATAGTAGTTTTAAAATGTGCAGGATCTTCTCACCCCGAAACCGATATTAGAACTGAAATGCGGAGATGTAGTGTTGATAGCCCCAAACACCATTATACGACATACGATTATTTTGAGGATATTGGGAGAGGAAGATATCGCCTAAGGTAACGTCTCAGATCTTCTGTAATTTGCCTGAGCCCTGTCTCCTTGCCTGATCATGCCTTCTCCACAGTCAAATACCTTCTGTCAGTGACCCACTCCTCGTTGATATCCATCAGGATGGATCCAACCAGCCGGAGAAGGGATTCCTCGTTCGGGAACGCTCCTACGACCCCGGTCCTCCGTTTGAGCTCCTTATTGACCCGCTCCATCAGGTTTGTCGTTTTGAGTCTCTTCCAGTGCTGTTTGGGGAATGCCGGGTAACTCATAAGCCCGGGAGGAATCGTTCGATGGTGTTGGCTGCTTTCCGGTATCCCCGTGCATTCAGGCCATCGGCGAGATCCTGGAGTCGTTGTTCACTCCCATACGCCTCCTTCAGACCCTCTGCAACCTCCTTCTGGTGTTTCCGGGGAATATTTCTCAGTACCGCCTGGGGTACAGTGGGCCGAGCACATCTGCCAGGATGCGCCGAGGAAGGCGGCCTCCGCCGCCTTCTGGATGCCGGTATGCCCATCCGAAACGACCAGTTGAACCCCGGCAAGTCCCCGTTCCTTTGAGGTCCTCGAACAACCCCGACCAGAACTCCTCATTCTCACAATCCGTGATTCTTGCGCCCAGGATCTTCCGGTAGCCATCTTCTCGCACTCTGGCGACTACCAGGACTGCCTTGGTGACGTACCGTGCTCCGTCCCGGATTTTGTAGTAAGAGGCATCCACGAAGAGGTACGGGGTTTTCTGCTCAATCGGCCGCAGGAGGAATGCCTGCACCTGATCGTCGAGGTCCCTGGCCATCCGGGAGACCGAAGCCGGGGAGAGTTGGTCGATACCCAGATGGGCAACGATCTCCTGAACTCTTCTCGTCGAGACACCCTGAAGGTAAGATTCGGCGATTGCG
>NZ_CAJYDP010000019.1:0-4315 GCF_913757945.1 Methanoculleus sp. 10
TTAATAGGCGAGAAGTCCCCCTGCGCAAGCTGGGGGATGAGAGCCGTCCTCGTGCCAACCGGAATCTTTATAGTTACCCCTTCCAAATAGCAACTATGGACTACCGGCTTGACAAGGGGGCCCATTCGGTCTACGCCCTGCACTACCACTTGGTACAGTGTGTCAAGTACCGGAGAAAGGTCTTTGTCGATGACCGGTATGTGGATCTCCTGAAGACCAAGATCCACGGTATATCCGAGACCTTCGGGGTTGAGGTCACCAACATCGAGTGCAGCACGGACCACTTCCACATGCTGTTCAAAGCCGGTCCCACCTTGGATCTCCCGAAGTACATCAACGCCCTCAAGACCATCACCTCCCGGGAGATCCGGCGGAACTTCCCGGAAGTCAAGCAGGTGCTCTGGCGCGATGCGTTCTGGTCGAGATCCTATTTCCTTGCCACGACTGGGCAGGTGACGCTCGATATCCTGAAGAAGTATGTAGACCGTCAGGCCGAGGACCGGTATGCAGTTGACCCGGAAGATTAGGATCTATCCTACTGCGGAGCAGGAAGCCGTCCTGTGGGAGTTATCCGAGATCAACCGGAAACTGTACAACCGGGCCCTCAACGAGCGGCGGGATGCCTATGCTGCCGGGGTCACGGGGGTCAACTACATCAAACAGCAGAACGACCTCCCCGGGTTGAAGCAAGAGTGGCCCGAGTTACGGTTCGTCAACGCCAAAGTTTTGCAGATGACGCTCAAGACCCTTGATGCCGACTACAAGTCATTCTTCGAGCTCCGCAAGAACGGCGACGAAGACGCCAACCCGCCGGGCTTCAAGGGACGACACTACTTCACCACCCTGAAGCACAACCAGTCCGGGTTCAAGGTCACCAACGCTGCGATCCGGCTGTCGCACAACCTCCCCGATCAGGGAGAACTGTCCTTCCCGATCCCCGAGCGGGAGTTCGGGGTGGTCAAACAGGTCGAGGTGTTTCGGGACTGCAAAGGAAAATGGTACCTCGCCGTGGTCGAAGAAGTCATCCCCCTGACCCCCGTCGAGAACGGGCAGTATCAGGCCTGGGATCTCGGGCTGATCAAGCAGACGGCGGTCAACAGCCAGGGTAAGTTCATCGAGGTGCAGAACAGTCGACCGGATCGGTACTGGAACCCAAAGATCGAGGCCGTGCAGGCCCGGAGGGACCACTGCCGGAAGAAGAGCAAAGACCCGAAGCCAAGCAGACGCTGGATCCGTTACAATGCGGCCAAACGGACGATGGAACGGAAGCGGAGCAACCAGCTCAACGACTTCCAGCACAAACAGAGTAAGAAACTTGTCGAGAACACCAAAGCTGGCACGATTATCATCGGGGATCTCTCCGTGAAGAAGATGCCGAAGTCCAAGTCGGCAACGAGGCAGATGAACAGGTCTACGCAAGGAACCGGATACCTTGCGCGGTTTGCCGGATTTCTGACCTACAAGGCGATCCTTGCAGGTAAACAGGTAATAGAGATCGGCGAAGAGTACACGAGCAAGACGTGCTACTGCTGTGGGAAGATCCACGCAGAGATGACCGTTCGAGACCGTGTTATGCATTGTGAGTGTGGTACCGTGCTCGACCGCGACAGGAACGCCGCGATCAACATCATGCTCCGATACCTATCACAGAATGCCCTGTGGACGGGCTACCGGGAGTTCACCGGTAATCTGCGACAAACAGGTCTGAGGGTCCCCGCGATCCCCAGGCACTCGCAGGAAGCCCCCTGCGCAAGCGGGGGGTAGTTCACCACCCTCGTCCAGTCGGTCATCGCCGACAACCCCTTCGGGTGCATCGGGTATACCGGGTCCGATGGCGTGCTCGTCGACCCGGTCGTCCGGAACCGCGAGCACTACACCTTGATGAGTGAACTTCGTCGACGAGGATACCGGCAAGCGCCTCGGGACTGTCTCGCTCCAGTCCCCGACGATCGCCGCGTATGAGGCGAACGCCGCGGAGGTGCTGGATAACGCGGCCCTTGCGACCGCGATGGGTGCAACCGATGCCCTCCGCAACGGCCCCGGCGAGACCTACTACGCCCAGCTCAAGTGCCACGACACCTCGGGTGACGACTACTACGTCACCTTCACCAAAAAGACCGTCCGGATCTCGTCCGGAGAGGACGACGCCATCCGGACCGCGGTCGAGACCTGGGCCGATGGCGTGCCCGCGCTGGCGTGAGAGGGGAGACCCCCCTTTCACTTTCGACCCTATGTAACCTTAATTGAACCGGGTCAGCATCATCAGGTAATCACTCTGCCCCCGGCGCGTCTTCCGACCATTCGATCAGTCTTTTCTTGAGTTCCTCTTTTGAAGGAAGATAGACCTGATACCGGGAAGCGTAGATATTGGCATCTTTCGGGAGAGTGAGTTCTACCAGTGCGTCGTTCTTCATCTTGCACAGGATGATCCCGACGGTCGGATGTTCGTCATCGAGTTTGACTTCCCTGTCATAGTAGTTGACATACATCTGCATCTGGCCGAGATCGCTGTGGGTAATCTTTCCAATCTTGAGGTCGATCAGGACGTAACATCGGAGGATACGGTTGTAGAAGACAAGGTCCACGAAGTAATGGTCGGCATCGAAGGTAAGCCGCTTCTGTCGCGCTTCGAAGAGGAAGCCTTTGCCCAGCTCGAGGAGAAACGTCTCCAGTTTGTCGATGATGGCCGATTCGAGATCGATCTCTCTGTAGCGGGCCTTCTCGTCCAGGCCGAGAAATTCAAGAACATACGGGTCTTTGAGCATATCCTGTGGCTTCTCGATGACGTGGCCGGTGTGGGCGAGGGCCCTCACACCGCTCCTGTCCCGGCTGAGCGCAAGCCGCTCATACAGGCCGGCGTCGAACTGCCGTTTGAGTTCCGAGAGCGACCAGCGGTTCTGTTGAGCCTCGATCTCGTAGAACCGGCGCTCTTCCCGGTTGTCGATGTTCATCAGGAAGACATAGTGGGACCAGCTGAGAGCAAACCGGGGGGTGAATTGCGCAGACAGTGTTTGCGCAATTGGTTGCCCGGCAGAAACGGCCGTATCTGACTGACACGGCACTGCCGGGGAAGCCGATCCGCAGTATTCAAGGTAAAATCGGCGCATATACTCAAGATTTCTTTTGGAAAACCCTCTCCCGAACTCTTCGGTCAGCTGGCGTGAAAGCTCCTGCACGGTCTGTTTCCCATACCCCGCCTTCGGCTTCCCTTGCTGCTCATGTTCGACGATCCGCCTGCCGATCTCGAAGTTGGTGACGACCTGTATCGAGTTGACGTTCTGTGCTACGGTCAGGCGGGCTTTCTGGACGATATCCCGGATCTCTCTGATGAGAGGAGAAATAGTCACTTCCAGTTCTCTTCCGGCCGTTCTCCCTGCTGGCTTTTCCAATGTATCTCCTCCTCTATCCGTTCCCGTTCAAGACAGGCGGTTGAGGCTCCATTGGGGCCTGGCCCCAGGAGTGTCTCGATCGAGGTCCTCATCGGCGTAATGCCGGGGGATCTTGCCCCGAGCAGTTCCTCCCACTCCCATCAGCATCGCCGGTTTCACCCGATTACTAGGAGATCGAGAGGAGAACCGATAAACGTGGCGGTGAGATGCCCTCTGTTCCCGATGACGGATGCGTTTATCCCGACGGCGTGCCCGCCCTGGCGTGAAGGGGACTCTTCCCCCCTTCACTTTCGACCCGCGCACGGCCAGCCTTTATCAATCCCCCCCTTCTCCAGCCTCTCCTATGAAACGTCTCCTCCGCGCCGACCAGACCCTTTTCAGAGATCCTGATGTCTTTGACTTCGCCTCCATGCCCGACCACCTCCACCACCGCGACGCCCAGGTCAAGGAACTCGCCTTCCTCCTCCGCGGCCCGCCGGGGGCCGGGAAGACCACCACCGTCCGCCGGGTCTTTTCCGCGTTCGGGGAGGAGACCCGGCAGGTCGTCCCGGTCTACGTCAACTGCCGGCCCCTCTCCTGCGACGGGAAGGGGGGGATCTGCCGGTAAGCGGGAAAGAATGATATGCGATGCGGAAGAGATACAACGATATGAGACGACGCCACCTGCTGGATGCGGAGGAGAGAGAAGCAGTTCTCCGCACCATCCACACGGTCCTCGCCGGATTTGACGAGATCGAGGTGGGATATGTCTTCGGAACGTTCTCGCAGGGGGATTTCGGCGACGTGGACGTGGCAATCCTCGTCACCGGCGAGCCCACCCCCTACCAGGCGATGCGGTTCGCGCGGAAGATCGAGCGGGAACTTGAGCGAGGGTTTTGTTACCGCTTTGAGGCTGACGTGAAGATCCTCAACACCGCCCCGGTCTC
>NZ_CAJYDP010000020.1:0-2373 GCF_913757945.1 Methanoculleus sp. 10
CCCGGGACTGCCGGAGAAGGGTGTAGGTCTTTTTGTAGGTGGTGTAGAACGGGAGGATGCCGAGGGCTCTCGTCGTGAACGAGTCCCGGTCGGAGACCTTCCCGGCGGGGTACACCACGCCCTTCTCTGCCCTTCTCACGTACTCTTCAGCCATATGCATATCACAGCGGCATCATCGTGCCGCTCCTCAAAGCCCTTCAGCCTTCTCGTGCCGTGTCCCTGTGAGGTGCATCACACACCTTCTCAGAATCCCAGCCTCTCGCCGGGACACCTCTCACCGGCGATGCACCCGTCCGGCCTGACTCCGGGCGGCAGTCCCCCGGAAGGCAACGTTACCCGGTGCATCGGAGTAGTATACCCCCGGGCAACGTATATAAAAATTGGCATGCTGTCACGGGCTCCCCCGAGGATCGGAGCTTTATAACCACTCAAATGGCCCATCGGGAGGGGTAGGGTGCGGTCCGGATCCCGCCCTTCCCGGTAGGCGGCCCGCTTCCCGCGATTTCCTGTCTTGGAATACCGTTTGGCAAACACACCCCGGTGATGGGATTGTTGAGACAAACTATAAATATGCAAAGGCCTATGAGGGGTATGTCTTGGTAAGATAAGGCGACAGTCATCCGGACCGTGCACCTCCGATATGATGGTGCCTGCCCGGGTACAAGGGGGGATAATTATTCTGGAGAAGGCCGTACCTGATAGCAGTAGCAGCGCGGAGATCTTCACCGGTCTCCAGACCGAGAATGACGTCCTTGACGAGATACGGGCATTGGCCGGTGGTCTGCGCAGGCAGAACGGGTCCGTCCCGGGTGATCTCGATTTCACCGTTCCCATCGGCTGGGAGGAGCGGATCGGGCATCTTGACGATCGGCCCATCAGGCGATTGATCGTCTTCCTCCGCTCCACGGGTTGCGAGTGGGTTGAGAAGACCGGGGGATGCACCATGTGCGGATTTTATTGTGCGACGTCCCGGGGCAGGGCGGTCTCGGCGGAGGAGTACGTCGCACAGTTCGAGTACGTGATGGACGCCGTCGATCTCGGGGACTACCCGGTCGTCTCGATCTACAACGACGGAAATATCTTTAACGAGCGCGAGATGCCGGCTGCCGCTATCGAAAAGATCTGCTCATACATCGACGGCTACAAAAACATAAAGAAGGTGGTCGTCGAGTCGAGGATCGATTATTCGCCCGACGAGCACGTGCAGAAGATGAAGAAGGCCTTAGGCGGGCGGCAGCTCGAGGTGGCGTTCGGGTTTGAGTCCGCAGACCCGCAGGTGATGAACCTCTGCATCAACAAGGGGTTCTCGGCCCATAACTTCGATCTCTTCCATTCGAGGATGCGGGGTATGGGTGTTCTGACAAAGCCGCTCCTTCTCGTCAAACCCCCGTTCCTCACCGATGCGGAGGCGGTAGACGATGTCCTCAGGACCGTGGCCTACTGTGTCTCCCGTGGGATCGAGTATGTTGACCTCGAGGTGACGACGGTCGAGAAGAACACCGTCGTGCACGAACTCTGGAAGAATAACCTCTACCGGCCGCCGTGGCTCTGGAGCCTCGTCGACCTCCTGCAGGAGTGCCGGGAGCGGTTCGGGGACCGCGCCCATGTCTATGTCAGCCCCTGGACCTACTCGGTCGAGTCTCTCGACTGGGCCCGGAACTGCGGGAAGTGCGATGCCGAGCTCGGCAAAGCGATCGAGCGCTACAACTGCCATTTCGATACGGCGGAGTTCGAAGGGCTGGACTGCTCGTGCCGGGATGACGGGTGGCGGGAGGCCGTCGAGAGACAGGACCCCCGGACGATCCCGGAGAGGATCCGCGAGCAGCTCGCGTACGTGCGGAATGCCCGGCTCTCGTCGGTGTAGGCGGTCCCTGCACCGGACGGGAAGGGGCAGCATCGATCGCCGCAGCTCCCGGCCATACCTCCATTGTGAACCCGGTGAAGAACCGGGCGGGGACGGGGCCCGGACATCCCCCGGGAGGCTTCTTTTAAACCGTGTGCGGGTGGTGATAGAGCCTCGTGCGTTGGCGCGAGGGCCACAAAGGGGAGTTGCAGGTAATTATACCGAACTTCGCGAACTTCCGCGGCAACTCGAGGGTCAGCAATAGAGGGTAATAATACAGCCTCTCGCGTTGAGCGCGAAGCCGCTAAAGGGAGTTCCCTGCAGCCATCCGTCGAACTTCCGCGCTCTTCCCCAGTGCATCGATTCTCAATTGCCGGCACTCTCACCGGAGGAGATCATCGATCGTGTTTCGCACCGCCCAGGGGTTTGCATCCCGGGCACGGTTTTTCCCGGGTATCTCCATGCACCTTCCCCGCCCCCCTCCGGGGCGGGGGCTTTGAGGAGGAACGTACAGGTACCCACCTGCGGGG
>NZ_CAJYDP010000021.1:0-2193 GCF_913757945.1 Methanoculleus sp. 10
TAAACCCGGAGATGCCCCGCCAGTCGATCTCCGGATGGTTTGCTTTCAGGTCTTCGTCGAGACCGCTTGTGTGGATTCAGCGAGAATCTGGAGGTTTCGGAGGACGGCATCCTGTATCATCTCATCAGCAAGAAACGCCTCTTTCCCGCCGCGGGTATACCTCGCGATTCGGTCGGTACACTCCCTGATGTGAATCAGGTAGAGCGTGGCGTCCGTCACAGCACCACCGCCTCCGCCATCACCCGGTCCCTGATATACCAGTGCAGGGTCAGGGGCTCGGCAACATCGACGGGGATCCCGAGCAGTGTCTCCAGATCCGATTTCAGGGCAACGAGGTCGAGGAGGCTCCTATCCGATTCGAGGTCGATCAAAAGATCAAGGTCGCTCTCCTCCTTCGCCTCCCCACGCGCCACGGAGCCGAAGATACGAATGTTCCGTGCGCCGTGGCGTGCGGCTATCTCGCAGATCCGGTCCCGCTCGGTCATGACCCGCCCTAAGATCTCTGCCCCGTCCTTCATATACTCTCATCTGAGAGTATGGGGGATAACCCCCTTGAAACCTACCATGCAAGCGATCTTTGTGGTTCGGGTTGCCCGTCGCGACCGCTCTGTTGTTCGCAAGAACCTCGTAAATGCGGTTGTTCCTGTTGAGGCTGGCGACGACGAATCGATATCGCTCCCCTCGTGGAAGTCGCCGGAGGCAAACGACCCGTACAGGATGATAGCGGAGACGCGCCGCCTCCCTATCCCCATAGAGCCTGCTCTCCCTGTCCGGGGTGAGGTACCTCACTTCCCGGAGAATGATACAACGATCCATGACCCGGCGCCTGCTCAGCGCTGCCGAAGCAGCCACTTCCAGAGCGGGATATACCGGACCCTCCCTGCCTCTCTCTCTGTATCCTTCGTGAGGAGGATACACTCCTGCACTCGCGTGCCGTACAGGTCCGCAAACTCAAGCAGCGCTCCCTCTTCCCTCTCGGGGAGGGCGTCCGTGTAGGAGACATTGATGGCCGAGAGCGACTGATCCGGGTTTTTAACGACGAAGTCGACTTCGCCTTTCTTCTTCCAGTAGTACACCTCATGACCTCGTTTCATAAGTTCGACAAAGACGAGATTTTCGGCGAGTCTTCCCTCGTCTTTCGAGAACCGGAACGAGACGGCGTTCCTGAGGCCGTTATCGATGCAGTAGATCTTTTTGTTGTTCCGGCTCTGCACCTTCAGCGAGTAACTGAAGTAGGGAACCTCGAAGAGGATCTTTGCCTGCTCTGCATAGTGGAGGTACTCCTTGACGGTCTCGATATCGATGCCGAGCATCTCCTGGAGGTTCCGGTAGGAGTAGGGGGAGGTTACGTTTGTCATGCAGTATGCGAGCAGATCGCCGAGCGCCTTCTGGTTGCGCACCTCGTTGACCCGCACGATGTCGCGGTAGACGATACTATCGTAGTATGCTCTGAGTTGATCACGCCGGATCGTCTCATCATCTGAAAGGACAACCTGCGGGAACCCCCCTTCCCTGAGGTACTCGCCGAGCAGGTTCAGGAACCGGTACTTCGCCGCCGCGAGCGCGACGGGATCGTGCGGCAGTTCTTCCCCCGAGAAGACCGCGTATTCCGCAAAATCGAGGGGGTAGACATGGACCGGGAGATATCGCCCGGAGATGAGCGTTGCGAGGTTTGAGTCGAGGAGGTAGGACGTCGAACCGGACACGATGAGAGAGTACTGTTTGCGGTCGTAGAGTGACTTCACCCACCGCTCCCATCCGTCGATCGTCTGGATCTCGTCGAGGATGATATACGCTGCATCGCCGCTGTAGACATCTCTCCGGTAGGTTTCAAGCAGGGTCTCAAGCGGGTTATCGAGGCGAGTCACCTCCGGTTCGTCGCAGTTGACGAAGAGTATCGACCGCGGATCGAGCCCGCGGTTGCGGATGAGGTCGTCGATGATCTGAAAGAGGAGCGTCGTCTTGCCCGAACGGCGCACCCCCGTCAGGACGACGATCTCGTTGGTCTTGAGGTACTTCTGTATCTTCGCAAAGTAGTTCTCCCGCCTGATGCCGGCTTCGAAGGGTTTATCGTTCCACCAGGGGTTGAGCGCGACCAGGAGATCGAGGACCGAGGGCATACATTTTGTTGGGTTATATTCCAACAAAAACGTTTGTTTTTGTCGGGTATAACCCGATCAACGTGGCGGCCGG
>NZ_CAJYDP010000022.1:0-1709 GCF_913757945.1 Methanoculleus sp. 10
TCTCTCCATCCGGAGCTCCGCCCGGAGCGGTGATACCGTGTAGCAATCGTGGCCGTAGGAGGCGCAGAGGGCACGGTCTCCCGCCGCCTTGTTCTCGAGCCGGGTGATGGCGATCTTCATCGTCACAACGTTCGCCCCGGTGGAATATGACTGTATCGGACGGCACGATTCGGTTGGTTTATCCGCCGCGGCTCCGACGGATAATCGACGTGCTCTCCAGTATCGTGCTCGGGGCCGCCATCGGCATCGGCTGCGGCGTCGTGAGCGGCCTCGTCCCCGGGATCCATGCGAACACCATGGCAGGCGTCCTTCTCTCGCTCCAGGCGCTCCTCCTTGCCTGGTTCGACCCGGTGTTTATCGCCTCGGCCATGTTCTCCACGCTCGTTACGCACACGTTCCTTGACAACGTCCCGGGGACGTTCCTCGGCATACCCGACGCCGACACATCGCTTGCAGTCCTCCCCGCGCACGCCCTCTGTCTCGAAGGCCGCGGAGAGGAGGCCGTCCGGATATCGGCGCTCGGGAGCGCCGCCGGCGTCGCCCTCTCCCTCCCGCTCGCGGTGGCGTTCGTCCTGGTCCTTCCTGCGCTCCAGCCGGCGATCGACTGGGGCATCGGCCTTGTCATCCTCGCTGTGGCGGGCTACCTCATCGTCGTCTCCGAGTCGCCGGGATGGGCGCTCGCGGTCTTTGCGGTATCCGGGGCTCTCGGCCTCTTCTCCCTCGGTTATGCCTTCCTCGCCTGGCCGGCGGGCGGAGAGTCCGGGGTACTGATGCCTCTCCTCTCCGGACTCTTCGGGATCGCGGTCCTCCTCCAGGCGTCGCACGGGGTCATGCCTGAGCAGCATTTCACCGGGATCGATCTCCCCCCGGGCGCCTTCCGGCGCGGTTCCCTCCTCGGCTCCGCTGCCGGAGCCCTGGTCGGCTGGCTCCCCGGCCTCTCGAGCGCCACGGCAAACGCCCTCCTGACCTCGGCCGTCGGCTACGACTCGAATCCTCGCGAGTACGTCCTTGCGACCAGCGCCGCAAACACCGTGAACGCCTTTCTCGGCCTTGCGGCATTTTACGCCATATCCCGGACACGGAGCGGTGTCATGGCGGCGATTGGGGCTCTTGAGGAGGTGCCGCCGGCGACCGCCATCCTCCTTGCCGGCGCGATTGCCGCGGTCGGGGCCTACCTCCTGACCATCCTCCTCTCGCGTGCGGCCTGGTGGTTTTCTGGCATCAACATCACGAACCTCAACTACGCCGTCATCGCCTTCGTCGTCCTTCTCTCGCTCTTCCTCTGCGGCCCATTCGGCGGGCTCATCCTCCTGCTCGCAACGGCGGTCGGCTACGTGCCGACTCTCGTCAACATCCGCAGGGTCTACTGCATGGGGGCGATCATGGTCCCGGTGATGGCCTACTCGTTCGGGATCGCCTGACCCATTATATCAGCGAAACTCCAATACCGTACCATGCTACAGCGCTACTGGTTCGGAGACGTCGATGAGGAGGGGTGCCGGGCCGCCGGCACCGATCCGGCCGCGCTCGCCAGGCGGGCGGATGAGCTCCGCACCAGTATGGAGACCTACGTCCCCATCGACTGGGAGGTTGCCCGGGACTGCGGCGTCGTCCGGACCCGGGAGGAGTACGTCGACCTGCTCCGTGCGGTCTGCATCGCCCGGGCCAGGGAAAAGATTGCGGTCTCTTACCAGGCGCGGGACGTCGAG
>NZ_CAJYDP010000023.1:0-1577 GCF_913757945.1 Methanoculleus sp. 10
CCGGGATGAGATCTCAGATGACCAGTTGTTTCGTAGGGCACTACCGGCAACCTCCTCCTTTCCTCACTGCCCGGGGTAATTTCGTTAGCTCCCTCCTAAAATCGGCGTGCATCTTCCCTCCATCTATCTACCAAAACCCGTTGCACCGCGAGCAAGTAAGTATAAATTCACCCGGTTGATAGCTTATGGTATGAGATTGCGTGTAGTGCTTGTGCCCAGTGAGGAAGGAGGGTACACTGTCTATGTACCGAGCCTCCCCGGCTGTATTAGTGAAGGCGACACGAGGGAAGAGGCACTAAAAAACATCAGAGAAGCGATTGATCTATATCTTGAAACCGTGGAAGATGATCTTGTTTTCAGCGAAAAAGCCGAGCAGGTTGAGATCGCTGTATGAATAAGGTGCCTGCCCTGAATTATGATAGAATCATTGCAGCACTTCAAAGGGGTGGGTGAGTTGTGGTCCGCCAGCGGGGCAGCCATATCCGTCTGCAAAAACGCCTGTCGGATAAAACGTTGAAACTGACGGTACCCATGCACAAACCGGTTAAGCGTTCAACCCTGTCACACATCCTCAAGCAGGCCGGTATGACCGTCGAAGAACTGAACGAATTACTGTAAGCTATTCGATGGGTCAACTTCTCCCTTCTCTCATCGGGGACATGAGACTGTGCGCGGCGTCATGCTCGTTACGGGCTTGCGATTCAACCTCTCCCCCGGTGTCGGAGGAACAGACCCCAATACGCCGGTTGACGGCGATCCGGGCAGTAATATTTCTGCGAAATCTCCGGTTCATCATGGGCGATATGCTCGACCTCCCGTTCGACGGGAGGTCCGACATGGTCTCCTCGAATACCGGCCTGCACTGGGTCTCCGACCACGGCAGGGCCTTTTCCGGCATCGCCCGCGCCCTCCGGCCGGGGGGAAGGGCCCTCCTTCAGATGGGCGGAAGAGGGAACGCCGCGCCGATCCTCGAGCTCGCGGATGAGATGCTGGCTGAAGAGCCCTGGACCACGTTTTCCAGCATCCGGCCATCCCGTTATGCCTTCTACGGCCCCGACGAAGAGCATGAACTGCTGGAAGCGGCAGGGCTCACGCCCGTGCGGGTTGAGCTGATCGGGAAGGATATGGCCTTCGATAACCCTGACGGCCTCGCGGGGTGGATCCGGACAACCTGGCACCTGTACCTGGACCGTCTTCCCGAAGAGGTCCGGCCGGCGTTCATCGCCGGGCTGACGGCCCGGTACGTGGAGAGGTCCCCCTCGCAGGATGGCCGCATCCACGTTCTCATGGTCCGCCTTGAGGTGGAAGCAGTCAAAAAGGTGGAGTGACAACGCCTCTACGGAAGTGAAGGCTTTTATGCCGGCATTCTCGTAAAAAACCGGCGGAAGTTGCCTCTTTTAAACCGGATGCCGGTCTTCGTAGCGGTAAATGGATGGACTTCGCATACCCTGACAATTACCCCCCGTTTCTCCGGGGTAATTCACATTGGGGACTACCGGGAAGTGATGATACAATACGTTCTCTCTGACTCTATCTGGGTGTCTTATATCCTTAACTGGGTAACTAAGCCTGATCCC
>NZ_CAJYDP010000024.1:0-1361 GCF_913757945.1 Methanoculleus sp. 10
GGACTCTTCCATTATGGTTAATAAGGCGTCAACACCACACATAGACGGTAGCGTAACGAAGTTTATGTAAAATTGAAATGGCCCTGGATCCAACCTCGATTTGCACAAAGGAGAAACAGGGCCATGGATACCTTAGACCTTATCGCAGATTATCTTTCCGATCAGGAGGAAGGCATGAAGAACCTCATCGCTGCTTTCCTCAATAAGGTAATGATTGTAGAGGCACTCCAGCAGGCGGGAGCCATCCCGTATGAGCGCACTGATTCCCGGAAGGCGCATCGGAACGGTTACAAGGCCCGATCCCTCAAGACCCGATACGGGGAAATGACCCTCCGGAAACCACAATTCCGGGAGTTCCCCTTTGAGACGCAGGTCTTTGGACGGTATGCTCGAGCGGAAAAGGCTATTGTGAATGCCGTGGTGGAATCCTACCTTCAGGGGGTCTCGACACGGCGCGTTCAGGAGATCGTTGCTCATCTGGGCATCGAGCAACTCTCCCCTGCCTCGGTCTCCCGGATGGCCAAGGATCTTGATGAACAGGTTCAGGCATTCCTCTTGCGGCCGATTGAGCAAGCAATCCCGTATCTCTTCGTGGATGCATCATACTACAAGGTGCGCGAAGGTGTACGATACGTCACCAAAGCGGTCCTTGTGGTCGCCGGGGTGCGAGAGGATGGTTACCGGGAGATCCTGGGTGCGCGCATCACGGACTGTGAGAATGAGGCGTTCTGGTCGGGACTGTTCGAGGACCTCAAAGAACGCGGCCTTACCGGGGTCCAACTGGTCGTCTCCGATGGCCACACGGGCATCCAGAAGGCGGCCTCAGCCGCCTTCCTCGGCGCATCCTGGCAAATGTGCCAGGTCCATTGCACGCGAGCGGTTCTGAAGAATATACCCAAGAAAAACCAGAGCGAAGTCGCCGAATGGTTGAGAGAGGCATATGGCAGCGAGCAGAACCTCCAGAAGGTTGCTGATAATCTGAACGCCCGGGGATACCGGAAAGCAGCCAATACCATCGAGCGGTTCCTTCCTGGGCTCGTGAGTTATACAGCATTCCCGAAAAGGCACTGGAAACGGCTCAGAACCACCAATATGGTAGAGCGAGTCAACAAGGAATTGAAGCGAAGAACCAAGGTCGCAGAGATATTCCCGAATGATGAATCACTTCTCCGAGTGGTCGGATCCATCCTGATGGACATCAACGAGGAATGGGTCACCGGAAGAAAGTATTTGAACATGGACGAGGAATGATCAGACAAGGAGACAGGGCTCAGACAAATTACAGAAAATCTGAGACGCTACCACATAGACAGCACTTCCAGACAAGTTGATTGCTTCCGGCATGTCCGACCCTGTTTCAC
>NZ_CAJYDP010000025.1:0-1254 GCF_913757945.1 Methanoculleus sp. 10
AAGGGCCGAATCGATCCCGCTCCGGGACGGGGCGTGTTCGTCCGTGCTCCTGGTGACGGTCATCTGTTTCATGGACGACCCGGTCCCGGCATTCCTGGAACTCCACCGGATCCTCGCACCGCAGGGGACTCTTGTGATCGGATTTCTTGAGCGCGAAGGAGCAGTTGCCCGGAAGTATCGGCATGATAGGGGAAAACACAGGTTCCTCTCCCGCGCTCGCTTCTACTCATCGGGCGAGGTGCAGGATCTCCTCGGGCGCACCGGGTTTTGCGTGACTGAGGTTGACTCAAAGGCCGGGTTCACGGTCATCGCTGCAGAGAAGAACTGAATAGACAACCCGCCGGAACGGCACCAGATCAAACGAAGACGCATTCCTGGAAGGGAAAATGAGCGGGGGCGTCAGTACACGCCCTCGCCCGTCACGAGGATGCCCCTTGCCGGGTAGGTGCCGTTGCACGGGCCCGTGAACTCATGGCGCACCATCTCGTGGTACGAGTTCGACTGCCAGCCCAGAACCCACCACTGGTTCGTCCCCAGGAATCCGCATGAGACGGCAAGGACGTTCTCGTCGTCGGCAGCGTCGAACGAGAGGATGAACGGCACCTCGATGATATACCCGGACGACCCGGGGCTCACGTAATAACCGTCCGTGGGTCCGCCGGAACTGCTGAGATTGCCGACAATCCGGTACGGCGCAAGCAGGGGTTCGGTTCCTATCGGCGTTCTGGTGTCGATCTCATGGTCGGGACCGGTACCGGGCACATAGAGCTCCATCTCAACGAGCACCGGTGTCTCCTCTGAATACCGGTTCGAATAGATTTGAGTGGGTTTGGGGAGCTCCGACTCGTTCTGCCCCGGCATAATCGGAATCGGCGTAATACGGTTTCTATAGACGGGATCGATCCGGTCGGCCGAGATATTCAGCATGGGAATGTCGTCGACGTGCTCGATCGTTACTGATATGTTGTCCCGGTCGAAATGGCTGAAACTCGCACGGGAGAGGTCAAGGGGTGTCACGTTCGCTCCGGTCTTGGGGTCGTACCGGGAAGGAAGAGGGATCAGGAGGACCGCATCTTCGATAGGCCCGGACGTGGAGATCGTCAGGTCGTAGTGATACGACGACCTGAAACTCTCCGATGCGGATTGACCAAGATTTGCTGCAAGCAGCGCTATACATACGAAGAGGATGACCGCGAGAATGCCTGCCGCGATGAGCACCTTCCTGAGAACGTTCATACGATTCATCGCTACCGG
>NZ_CAJYDP010000026.1:0-708 GCF_913757945.1 Methanoculleus sp. 10
ACCGGGACTGTTGCAGGAGCGCGTACATCCTGCGGTATACCCGGTAGGACGGGATCAGGGTGAGTGCTTTTATGGTGAGGGGATTCGCATGCGATGCCCAGTTCAAGAGATCGACCTTCACGTACCCACCTCCCGGGTCAGGCTGATATATCGGAGGCTACATGCTCGTTCTGCGCAGGTTCCCGCTCGCCGAAGCGTATCGGCATGTTCTGGACGAAGTAGCGGTACTTGCCGCGGGCGGTGAGCGGGATGGTATCCACGTACCTGATGGTGATGGTAACGTCGTCGCCACAACTCCGGCCGACCTCCTGGTAGAGATAGTTCGCATCCCGATCGCCGAACGTCGGCTTTTTTACGATGTTCAGGATGACTTCCCCGACCTTCTCCTGGTAGAACTGAAACTGCTTAACATTATCGAACGCATCGGTATCGATGTTCATGGTTATCCCGGAGAGGAGTTCGCCTTTGCCCGTCACGATGAACTCCTGGACCCTCCCCTCCACCCGCTCGAGGAGGGGATAGTTCCGGCCGCAGGAGCACGGCCCCTTCCCGAGGACTGCAACGTCCATGGTCCGGTAGCGGATGAGGGGGCAGACGAGGTTGGTGAGGTTGGTCGCGACCACCTCCCCCATCGCGCCCGGCGTTGTTACAGGCCGGCCGTCCTGTCCGATCAGTTCGACGACGCCGTATTCGGGGAAGATGTGGTAT
>NZ_CAJYDP010000027.1:0-572 GCF_913757945.1 Methanoculleus sp. 10
AATCTGTTATGACATCGACCCCCGTGATATCGTGCCCAACATCCTGCAACTGGGAATGACGGCGGGTGAGTTTGCACTCCGCATCAAGCAGAGGAGATTCTGGAGGCCGCATGGAAGACCTCTACTTTGACTGCCACATCCACTCGAGTTACTCACATGACTCATTGATGAGGCCAAGACGGATCCTGAAGCAGGCGAAAAAAGCGGGCTTAACCGGCGTTGCAATAACCGATCATGATACGGTCCGGGGTTCCCTTGAAGCCAGGAAACTGGAGAAGGAGATCGGGGTGACCGTCATTCCCGGCGTAGAGATCCTGACCGACTCCGGCGATATCATCGGTCTTTTTGTCAACGAGGAGGTCCGCTCCCGCAGATGGGATGAGGTTATTGATGAGATCAGGGAACAGGGAGGTGTTTCCGTCCTGCCCCACCCATATCGGTCGCACCCGAATGTCCTCGAACTCGCAAAAGCAGTAGACCTCATCGAGGTATGGAATGCACGAAGCACGGTGGAGCAGAACGAGAGGGCGCTGCAACTGGCCGGGGGGCTTCAGAAGCCCGGGACATATGGC